>JAAUTF010000103.1 GCA_012031775.1 Candidatus Altimarinota bacterium
GATCGGCAGCGCGATCGTGCTGTCTGTGTAACAGACTACGGTGTCCGGTAGCTGCTCGGGGTCGACTTTGCCCCAGGTCATGGCTTCGCTCGGCGTGGCTCCGCTCAGCCCGCCAGTGTCGGGGCGCGCGTCGGTGAACTGGATAAAGTAGTCGTGGCCTTTTTCGTCCAGGCCCATAATCTCTTGAATCTGCGGTTCGGTCTGCAAGATGAAGTTCTTCGGCGAGCCGCCGCCGAAGATCACCACCGCACTTTTACCGCCGCTCTTTTTAGCTTTATAGACGATGGCCGTCGTCTCGTTGACGTCGCGCTCGACGTCGAAGCGGCATTGGTTACCTTCCAGCGCCAGTGCGGCGATGTTCATACCGAGCGTGCTGTCGCCCGGGCTGCTGGTGTAGATCGGTACGCCCGTCTCATAGGCCGCCGTGAGGATCGACACATAACCGCTGCCCAGGGCCTGCTCGCGCGCTGTGTATACTTACCAAGCTTGTAGTGCAGCTCCGCACTGCTCATCGTCGCCTGAAACTCTTCGCCCCGCAAGCACTCGCGCACAAAGGCGTCGCTCTCCAGCAGCACATCCTGGTGGAAGAGGATGTCGTAGATGCGGATGATGTGGCTTTCGCGCAGCTCGATATCGTTCGAGAACGGCGTTGTGCCGAACAACTCGAAGCCCAGCGAGCGGTGCATGTCGTGGTAAAGGTTCGCGCCCGTGCTGACTATCCAGTCGATCAGGCCAGCCTGTATTAGCGGCACGATCGCCGGCTGTACCCAGGCCGGTCGGCGTCAACGCACCGCTCAGCGTCACACCGATCGTCACGTCGTCTTGCGCTATTTTGCGGGCGAAAAGTTGGCAGGCTTCGCGCAGCCGTGCTCCGTTGTACGCGTACAGAAATTGGTCGACCAGCGTTGTGACCGTGATATCGCCCGTGATCGGGCGTGGATCGAGCTTGATGCCGTAGGTCATCACCCATCTCCTTGTTATGTTGAGTGGGCGCATAGGAGTGAGGCATGCCGCGCCCTACGCACCCATCTCCACCTCCCACACAATTAATGAGGCGTCATCGCCCATAGCGCCACCTGCAAGGTAGCCGCGCAGCACGCCGCGCACCACAAAGCCGTTGCGTAGCTGTGGCGTTAATGTCGGATCGATCAGTCGCCCTGCGCTTACTGCGCCGATATAGTCCTCGACGGTCATCTGCTCGCTATAGGCGGGGTAGCCGGGCAGCGCGCCGCCGCCGACGATGCCGCGTATGCCGAGGGCGCGCACCAGCGCTTTGCGTGTGTTGTAAAGCCGCGTCGCCACCCCCCGCCCGCGATAGTCAGGATGCACGCTCATATCTGCGCCATACAGCCATGCGCCCGCCGGATCGTGCAGCGTAAAGGCGTTCGCCCCGGTGATATCGTGATAGGTATGCGGCGCGAAGGCCAGCGCTTCGCTGATGCGAAAGGTGCTGCTCTGGCCGATCACACGCTCGCCGTCGAGCGCAACATGCTGGCCCGCTGGAAAACATGCCAGATGCGCGACAAAATGCTCTTCGGTCATCCAGTCCTCCGGCGTAATCGTCGGAAAACAGAGCCGCTGGTGCTGCGCTAGCTGGGCGAAGTGCGCGGGGGCAGTTGGTGTAATAGTGAACATAGTTCTATTTGTGAAGCGTGATCCATGAAGCGCGATCCCGAACGGCTGCGCTCGGCAGCAGGAAGCGGCGCGTGGCTGCTGTACCCTGCTGCGTATGGTTTCGCTATAAACATCGACGCTCCCGGCATTGCCATGGCCTTGCGCCGTGCTGCGCTGTAGATCCTCCGCTACGCTCGCGGTGACATAGCAACGCGGTACTCAGCGCCGTTGACCGCGTAACTCCTGTTACTCAGGCCTCACCGATCACGCCTCACGCCTTTAGCGCTTCCTCCAAGACATCCAATCCTTCATCGAGCTGCTCATCGCTGATAACCAGCGGCACTAACAGGCGGATACAGTTGGCGTAGAGGCCGGCGCGCATAGCCAGGACACCACCCTGCAGCAGCGCATCGAGCACGGCGAGTGTCTCCTGGGCGGCCGGCTTCACGCGTCTCGCGGTCGCGTACCAACTCTAGTGCCAGCATCGCGCCCAGACCGCGCACATCACCAATAGAAGCACGCAGGTCGTCGCGCTGCTGCCAGCGGTGCGCCCGCTCACGGATGCGCGCACCGATCTGCGTTGCCCGCGTCAGCAACTGCTGCGCATCGATCAGTTTTAGCACCTCGATCGCCGCTACACAGGCCAGCGGGTTGCCGCCATAGGTGCCGCCGATACCGCCGACGTGGGCTGCGTCGATGATCGCGGCGCGCCCGGTGGTTGCGCTGAGCGGCATGCCCGCCGCCAGGCTCTTGGCGCTCACGATCACGTCGGGTTCCACGCCGAACTGCTCAACCGCGAACAGTGTACCGGTGCGACCAAAACCGCTCTGCACCTCGTCGACGATCAGCACGCTGCCGTTGCGCGTGCAAAACTCGCGCAGCCGACGCATAAATGCCACTGGCACCGGAATAAAGCCGCCCTCGCCCTGTACCGGCTCGATCAGCACCGCCGCGATCGCTTCCGCATCGACACCGGCGATAAGCATACGCTCGAAACTTTCCCAACAGCGCTCGACGGCTTCGTCCTCACTGAGGCCCAGCCGATAGGCGTAGGGAAAAGGCGCGCGGTAAATTTCAGGCGCAAAGGGGCCGAACTTCTTCTTAAAATAGGTGCGCGAGGTCAACGAGAGCGTAAGCAGGGTGCGCCCGTGGTAGCCACCGTCGAAGACCACCACTGCTTGGCGACCGGTTGCGCGCGCGCGACTTTGATCGCGTTCTCCACGCCCTCAGCACCGCTGTTAGCCAGAAAGGTTTTGACCTCGCCGCTGATCGGTGCGACGGCGTTCAGCCGCTCACATAGCTCGACATATGGCTCATAGGTGCCGACAAGCGCTGAGAGATGGATGAGACGTTCGGCCTGGGCCTGAACAGCCGCGACGACGGTGGGCGGGCAATGGCCTACCGCTAACGTGCCGATGCCGCTGACAAAGTCGATCAACGTGTTACCATCTACGTCGTGAATCAGGGCACCCTGCGCCGCGTCAACCGCGATCGGGTGCGCCTTATACAGCCCAGCCGCCACGCTCGCCGCACGGCGCGCCAGCAGTTCGCGCGATTTTGGGCCGGGGATCTCCGTCACCAGGTTGATACTTCGTGTTGCGGTGAGCGTCATGGCTGTGTTTCCTTGTGCGCTGATAGATCGGGTGGGCGCAATATGCTGTGCCCTTCGACATGGTTCGCCAGGACGTGACCGTGCTGGCGCACGCCAGGTTCAGGAACGGGTGAGTGCTGGTCAGTGGCGGTGGCTTCGTCGCCACTACTGACCAGCACCAACGGCTTTTGAAACTTTAGTCTTACGGCGCTCTACGTTCTGTGCTATCTGCTCTACGCTTGCTGCTCCATCATGTCTGCCACCTGCCAACCGTTCTCGATCGCCAGATGGACACGCCCCTGGCCGACGCAGTAGTCGCCGGCGAAATAAAGGCCGCTTTCAGTGCCGTTCAGCGCGGCACAGTTAGCCCCGCTATCGGGCAGGGCGTAGCGCCAGCGTTGTACGTTGGCCCACAATAGTTCACCCGGGCTGTCCGGCAGCAGCTGCCTACACAGCCGCTCAACCTGCTGCACATAAGGCGGCATACTGCCCGCTGGGAAACTGCCACGCGCCGCTTCGTCCCAATGCGCCATACTCCAATCGTGCGCCATCTGTGCGGTCAGCAAAGCCTGACCCGCAGCGGCGTGACCGTGTTTATCGTGCTCGCAGGCCAGCCACGAGATCGGGTGCGCGCGGTCGCTGTTCACCAATGCGTACCAGGGTACCGCCGGGCGCGCTGTGTAAGCGAAAGTCAGCGAGATACAGCGCCGGTAGCGCGCCTGAGCCAGTTCGTTCAGCAGCTGTGTGCGCAGCTCGACAGCGATATCGCTGGCCGCGACAATGGCCGCGCTCTGCGGCGCAGGTGCCGTCAGAAGTACCTTATCTGCTACATCAACCACGCTGCCACTTGTGTCGAAAAGGGCATAGCCGCCGCCTGCTTGTGCGGCAACCCGTGTGATTTCGACCTCGTGGCGCACCGTTAACCCGCGCGCCAAAGCCTTTGCCAGCACATTAACTCCGCCCCGCCAGCACCATTTGGCATCGGCGTTTTGTGTGGTGTCGCCCTCACTGATCTGCCCCGTGGTGTCAAATGTCCACACCGGGCGACCGATATCATAAGCCGGGCTACCATCGCTATCAAGCGTCCCCTCGACCAAGGCGCGCAGTGGGCCGTCGGGTGCTTTGATGTACTGCGCGCCGTGATCAAAGCGTGCATCACCCTCGCGTCGCGTGGCCAGCCGCCCGCCGACGCCGCGACTCTTCTCGACGATCGTGACACGCCACCCACTGTCGGCCAGCGCACGCCCAGCAGCTAGCCCCGCAACCCCGGCCCCAACGATAATAAGCGAAGGTTTCATAGCCTGAAAGTATACCACAGCCAAAACCGGGCAAATCTTGTGCAAACCATTAATGAAATTTTAATTAACTTGCGTTATACTTTTTATAGATGTGAAAAGCTGTTGAAGGTGGCGCAGCTCAGCGGCCCCTGTACGACGCGTTATCAGTAGCTGGTCTGACATACGGCCAGCAAGATAGGAGCAAGATGCACACTGCAGTACTTAACCGACCTGATCTAGCCGAGCGGGTAAAGTTGATGGAACTTGTATCCGTAGAAGCACCGGTATCGTCCGCGGCTAGACCAGTGTATGATACAAACCTGTGTGGCGCGAGCCCGGTTGGGCTGGCGTGCCGACCGCTCGCCACAGCGATCTGCGAACAAGCATGTGCGCACTTCAGCGGCGTGCTCTATGTATGCGCTGAGGAGCGCGAAGGCAGTATTACCTTCTTCGATGGCGCGATCGTTGCGGCTGCAAATGGCAGCGACTCGGGCGAATGGGCGCTTAGCGACCTCCTCTATTGGCAGAACCCGACACTATCGCTAGGCGAACTGCCGGCCTCATTCACCCGTACTATTTACGCCACGCTCGACCAACTCCTGGTGCGCGATACGCTTAGCAGCTCTGTCACCACACCCTCGCCAAGAAACGGTTTAACTACAAAAAGGAATGTCGTCATGACATCAATCTCGCAGTCGCTCGACGCCGTGATGCAACTTGATGGTGCTATCGGGGTGGCACTCGTGGATAGCGCCAGTGGCATGACGCTAGGTAGTACCAGTTCCAACGGCTTTAATATCGACGTAGCCGCTGCTGGCAACACCAACGTCGTGCGCGCCAAATTGCGCGTCGCACGCGACCTGGGCTTAGACGATAGCATCGAGGATATGCTGATCACACTCGAAAGCCAGTATCATCTCATCCGCCCGCTCAGCAATAGCCCCGGGCTTTTCCTCTATGTCGCGTTGAACCGTCAGCAGTCGAACCTTGGCCTTGCGCGCCACAAACTAGCGAGTGTCGAGCGAAACCTCGTTGTTTGAAGAAGCGCCGGTGGGCCAGTAGGGGCGAGCCGGTGGCCCGTAGGAGCGCAGCATGCTGCGCTCCTACAGGCCCGCCTCAACTAAAGTGCGAATGTCGGCCTCGTCCTGTGCGTCGTAATCGCCGACCACCGCCACATGCAACTGCTCGCTACGGATGAGCCGCTGCGCAACGCGCGCCACATCGGCGACGCTCACCGCCTCGACTTCAGCCACAACTTGTTCGACCGGTACAACGGCATCGTAACGCAGGAGATGCGCGCCGTTGCGTGCCGCGACCGACCAGGTATCTTCCAATGAGAGCAGCATGCCGCCCTTAACTTGCTCTTTGACGAGCGCCAACTCTTCCTCGGTCACGCCGTCGCTAGCGACAGCGCGTAAAATGTCGAAGGTCATCGCAAGCGAATCGCGCAGCATGTCGGCCTCCACACTGCCGTAAATCACCCACATCCCGGTATCGGCATATTCTGAGTGGTAAGAGCCGACATTGTAGGCCAGGCCGTTGTCCTCGCGTAACACCTGAAAGAGGCGCGAGGTCATGCCGCCGCCAAGCACCGTATCGAGCACCTGCAGCGCGCGCCGATCGGGGTCGGTATACGCCAGCCCGGGTAGGCCCAGACAAAAGTTGCCCTGCTCAGTATCGCGCGCCACCAGCCGCACCTGCGGCCCCGGGCGAGCGGGATCGCTCGGCAGTGCTACCGACAATGGTGCCTGCGCATAATCGGCAAATGTGCGCGACACCTGCTCCAGCACACGTTCGGCATCGACGTTCCCAGCCACCGAGATCACGGTGTTGGCGATACCATAATGGCGTGTAAAGAAGCGTGTCAGCTCCTCGTGGCCGATCGCGCTCACGCTCTCGATGCTGCCCGCGATATCGCGCCCCAGCGGCTGATTGCCCCAGAGGTCGGCGGCGAGCAACTCGTGAACCCAATCGCTCGGCGCGTCTTGGGTGCCCCGTAGCTCCTCGATGATCACCTTGCGCTCTTTCTCAAGCTCGCGGCGATCAAAGAGCGGGCAGCGCAACAACTCGCTCAGCACGCCGAGCGCGCGGTCGAAGTGAATGTGCGCCACCTTGGCGTAGTACACCGTCGACTCGTAACTTGTCGAGGCGTTTAATAGCCCGCCGACGCCCTCGACCGCCTCCGAGATACTGCGCGCAATCGGGAACGAGCGCGTACCTTTGAAGACCATATGCTCGATGAAATGCGAAACGCCGCTCAGCTCCACTGGCTCGTAGCGCGCGCCAACGTTTACATAGCAGCCAAGCGAGACCGAGTGCGTGTGCGGCAGCTCTTCGACCAGAACGCGCAGTCCGGTCGGTGTATGCATACATGTAACCATAGCGCGTAGAATACCACAATGTTGCATAGTGCAGAATTTAGGAGTCAGGAGTCAGGAGTCAGAAGGAGCAGCACCTCACAGATCTTGTGTGAAAAACGCTCTCGACGCGATTGCCGTGTTCGTTTGCACGCGGCCTATTCTGAGTCCTGACTGCAGAATTCTGATTCCTGCGGTATGCTACAATAGATCTACAGCACTGATACATACGTTCCTGTCGTTCGCTGCGTGGTGCCGCCGCGGTGGCGATGGCAGGCCTTATTACTATGGCCATTTCCTTTGTTGAGCAAGAGCAGCTTCACTGCCCGTCTTGTGCGGTCGAGTTTGCCGCCGATGTATGGCTGGTGCTCGATGCCCAGGAGCACCCCGAGCAGGTGGCAGCACTGCTACGGCACGAATTGAATACGGTTGTCTGCCCGGCCTGCGGTTTCCGCGGGCCAGCAGGTGCGCCGCTGCTCTTCCACGATAGCGCAGCGCGCAGCGTGATCTTCGCGCCCGCGCCCGGCCTTGCCGAGCACGAGTGGCGTGATCAGGCGCGCGAACTACACGCGCTGCTCGTGGGTAGTATCCCTGAGGAACAGCGCCGACCGTATCTGGCCGATGTCGACATCGCGCAGGATCTCGACGGGATCGCACGTCGCCTTGAGCGCCGCAACCGCCGTCGTGGCGATGTGTTGCCCGCAGCGACCACGGTGCCAATGGCACCACCGCTCGCGGCAGACGATGAACCAGCGCCGCTGCTGGTGGCCGTGCAGGCCTTGCTTGCCGCCGAGACCGCAGAGCAATTGGCCGCCGTGCTGGCCGAGTACCCGTTGCTGCGCAATCCATCGACCGATCTGGCTTTGCGACAGCTCGCCGATGCGGCAACCGAACAGCGCGAGTTCGCCGTCGCCGAGAGCCTCGGCCAGATGCGTACCTTGCTCAAGCAGATGCTAGCGGCTGAGCCACCCGCACCAACGCCAGCCCAGGTTGCGCCACAAATAGTTCCAGAACTGGTGCTCCACGAGTTGTTGCAGGCGCAGACTAACGCGGATCTGCAGGCGTTGATCGCGCGCCACCCGCTGTTGCTGTATCCTGAGATCAACGGCTTGCTGGCGGCTAGTGTCGATCTGGCGCTCGATGAGGGCAACGAGCGGCTCGCATTAGCGCTCGAACAGCGCCGCGCTGCGCTTGAGGAATTGCGCACGCTGCCATCGGGCGACGCTGCCCCCGCCGTGACGATGGACGAAGCGATCGAGGCGCTCTTGCTTGCCGAGAGCGAGGACGAGATGATCGCCACTGTGCGCCACTACCCGCTGCTTTTAGAAGATGTGGCCGAGCAGGCGCTGGAGCTTTTCGCCGCAGAAGCCCACGCCAGCGGCGAAGACGATATCGCCAACGATGCGTTGGTGCGGCGTGCGGTGATTGGGCGTATGAAGAACCAAGAACCTAGAACCTAGAACCTTCCAGCTGAGGCCCTCGCTGTGTCTATAGTAGAAGTCAGGAGTCAGAATTCAGAAGATTCAGTGTGCCACAGCGCGGCGGAAACCGCGTGAACGAGTAAGTATCTTGCTCACCGCTGCGGGGTCGCATCGGGAAGGTTTCGTCGCGAGTGGTGTTGGTTCTCAGTTCTCGGTTCTATGGAGAAAGCGATGTTACTCCGTACTCCTTTATATGAAAAGCACCTCGCCTACGGCGCGCGTATGGTCGAGTTCGGCGGCTGGGAGATGCCGGTGCAGTACTCCAGCCTGTTGGATGAGCACCACGCGGTGCGCCAGAGCGCCGGGCTGTTTGACATCAGCCACATGGGGCGCTTTGTCGTCAGCGGCCCCGATGCTGAGGCGTTCTTGCAGCATATTGCAACGTGCGATGTGAGCGCTATTGCTGTCGGCCAGTCGAACTATGGCTTGCTCTGCCGCCCCGACGGTGGGATCGTCGACGATATTTTTATCTATCATCTGCCGAATGAGTTTCTGGTGGTGGTCAACGCCTCCAACCGCGCCAAGGATTGGGCCTGGTTTCACGAGCACGCCAGCGGCTTCACTATACAGCTCGACGATCGCTCGGATCAATGGGCGATGCTGGCGCTGCAAGGCCCTGCCGCCGAGACGTTGCTCAACCAGACGGAGGATGTGCAGGCCGATGATCTCGCGTACCTGCCGTTCCACGGTGTGGCGCTCTGCCGACTCTTCGGCGTCGAGGCGCTGATCGCGCGTACCGGCTATACCGGCGAGGACGGCTTTGAGCTCTTTTTTGCCGCCGAGCACGCGCCCGCACTTTGGGATGCTCTGCTCACCATCGGCGTGCCGGGCAGTGTGAAGCCCTGTGGCCTCGGCGCGCGCGATAGCCTGCGCTTCGAGCCCTGCCTGGCGCTCTACGGCCACGAGATCAGCGATACGATCAACCCATATGAAGCGCGCCTCGGCTGGGTCGTGAAGCTCGACAAGGGCGATTTCGTCGGGCGCGAGCGCCTCAGCGCGATCAAGGCCACAGGCCCGGCCCGTCGACTCACCGGCTTTGAGATGGTCGGCAAGGGTATCGCCCGCGGCGACTATGCGGTGCAAAGCATCGAGGGCGACCCGATCGGCCATGTCACCACTGGCATGCCCGCGCCCACACTCGGCAAGATGCTCGGGATGGCGCTCGTACCGACCGCGCTCAGCAAAGAGGGCAGCGAGTTCGACATTATTGTCCGCGACAAACCCGTGCGCGCGCGCGCCATTAAAATGCCTTTTTACAAAGCGCGCTATAAGAAATAGTGCAATTCTCAGTGAGGTTGTATAAGGAGCTGTGGCGTCGTGCGCAGCTACGCTGCGCACCACCACACAACCTGCGTCATCCTATAGCGGTGAACAAAATGATTGCGCTCGTTCGCCCAGCAGCGCAGGCATTGTGACGCGCTGGAGCTTCTGAATCCTGAATCCTGAGTCCTGACTTCTGCTGTAAAGAGGTAGATTATGGCGACAACGGAAGAGATGGTGATCGCTTTCCCTTCCTCCACCCACGGTGCATCGTTTGCGATGAACTATGAACGCTTCCTGGAGTGGGAGCACGATGGTATTGCTGAATGGGTCGATGGAAGGGTGTATCTGTATATGTCAACAAAGCTCGAACACCAAAAGATTGTGGATTTCCTCAATCGACTACTCGGCTTATTCGTCCAATTGATGAAACTGGGTGTCGTCACCACCGGCCCCTATGCCATGCGTGCCGTACCCAACGGCCCAGGTCGCGAGCCTGATCTGATGTTCGTTGCGCAGCAGCATCTTGCGCGTATGACATCGAAACAACTTGAGGGGCCTGCTGATCTCGTGGTTGAAGTTGTCTCAGATGATAGCGTGGTTCGTGATCGCGACGAGAAGTTTTTTGAATACCAGCAGGCCAGTATTCGCGAGTATTGGATTGTCGATCCGCGGCCAAATCGATTACGTGCTGATTTTTATGTGTTAGATGAGCAAGGCACCTATCAAGCTATTCCTATCGGTGCTGATGGTGTGTATCGCTCAACGGTGCTGCTAAACTTCTGGTTCAAAGTCGGTTGGCTTTGGGACGAAGTGCCGAATCCACTTGCAGCCTTTACACAGATTGTTGGTGCCAAGGCATTTATGGCTTCCTTCCCGCAAGAAGAGGGTTCAGTGTAAGGAGTAAGTATGTCGTTTACTACGCCGGACAATTTGCGCTACAGTAAGAGCCACGAGTGGGTGCGTGTCGAGGGCGATGAAGTTGTGATCGGTATCACCGATTATGCCCAGGATGCGCTCGGCGACGTGGTCTACATCGAGTTGCCCCAGGCTGGCACTAGCCTGACCGCCGGTGCCACGTTTGGCGTTGTCGAGTCGGTGAAGGCCTCGTCCGATCTGTACGCGCCGGTCGGCGGTGAAATCGTGGCCGTCAACGCGGCGCTTGAGGCCGATCAGTCGGCGATCAATGGCGAGCCCTATGCAGGCGGGTGGATGTTACGCATTAAAGCTGACGGCAGCGAGGATGATTTGATGGACGCTGCGGCGTATGCCGCGTTTGTGGATAGTATCGCTCATTAGTTTAAAAAGGTTGTACGGGGCACGTGACGGTAAACCGTCACGCGCCCCGTACAACAACCCTTTTTGAACCTTTTGCTAGAAAAGAACCATGACGAAGTCACACTATATTTCGGTCACAGATGACGATCGCGCGGCGATGCTCGCGGCGATCGGTGTCGATACGGTCGCCGACCTGTTTGTTGATGTGCCCGAGGCGCTGCGTTTCCCGCGCCTTGATCTGCCCGCGCCGCTGAGCGAGCCGGAGTTAATGCGCGAGCTGCGCGCTCGCAGCAGCAGCAACGCCGATGTTTTCTCGCACAGTGTGTTTCTCGGTGCCGGTGCTTATAACCAGTTCGTGCCCGCCGCCGTCGATCAGATCTTGCGTCGTGGCGAGTTCTACACCGCCTACACGCCCTATCAGCCCGAAATCGGCCAGGGCACCTTACAGGCAATTTTCGAATACCAGAGCCTGATCTGTTCGCTGACTGGTATGGAGATCGCCAATGCCTCGCACTACGATGGCGCGACGGCCATCGCCGAGGCAGCGATCATGGCGCTCAACGTCACCCGCAACCGGCGCAAGATCGTCGTGGCGCGCAGCGTCAATTCGCAGTATCGCGCGGTGCTGCGCACCTATATGCAGCCGCTCGACGTGCAGGTTGTCGGCGACGAAACCCCCGGCAGCAGCATCGCTGACGCGCTCGCACAGGTCGATGAGCAAACCGCGCTCTTGATTGTGCAGAACCCGGATTTCTTCGGCCGTCTCCACGATCTGCGCGGTATTGCGGCGCAGGTACAGGCGCAGGGTGCCTTGCTTGCGCTGCACTTCGACCCGATCGCGCTCGGGCTTTTCCAGACGCCTGCCGAAGTCGGCGCGGATATCGCAACCGCCGAGGGCCAGCCGCTGGGCATTGGGCTGAATTTCGGCGGGCCGTACCTGGGTATTTTTACCACGCGCCAGAAATATGTGCATAAAATCGCCGGGCGCATCGTCGGCGTGACCAAAGATGTCGACGGCAAGCTGGCCTATGTGCTCACACTGCGCGCGCGTGAGCAGGACATCCGCCGCGAGCGCGCTACCAGCAATATCTGCACCAACCAGGGCCTTATGGCGCTTGCCGCTACTGTGTACATGAGCCTGATGGGCAAGCAGGGTATGCGCAAAGTCGCCGAGCTATGTTACCAGCGCGCCCACTATGCCGCCGCCGCGATTGCCCAACTGCCAGGCTATGCGGTCGATAATGCCACCTTCTTCCGCGAATTTGTGGTGCAGTGCCCGCGCCCAGTGGCCGAGATCAATGCCGAGTTGCTGAAGCAGCAGATTGTTGGTGGTTACGATCTCAGCCTCGACGAGCCACAGCTCGGCAATGCCATGCTGCTCTGCGTCACCGAGATGAACAGTAAGGCCGAGATCGATAGGCTGGTTGCCGCCTTGGCAGCTATCGGCAGCTAGCTTTATACAAGGTTTTGAGATTTTTGCCACAAAGGGCACGAAGCCAAACACTACAGGGTTTAGTTTTCGTGGCCTTGGTGGCTTACAACCGCTCATGACGTTTGCGCCCGAAAACCTGGCTGATCTGCTTGCTCAGGCCATACCCGGTACGCACCTGCTCGACGCCGCCGCGCTTGGGGGCGCGTACCTTTGCTGTGCAGACGCGTGAGCGCCGCGCGTCGTGCGTCTCGGCGCGATGGTCAGCGTCTTTTGGCCCGACGCCAGC
>JAAUTF010000104.1 GCA_012031775.1 Candidatus Altimarinota bacterium
GTATTTCTACCAACATTGGCTTTGAAACTGGGTGTAAAACGCTTCGAGGCAAGTATGGCAAAAATGTTTGGATTTGGCTCGTCGCATGAGCAATGATGTGATTGACGAAGGTACAGGCATTCTGCCAACTGAGCAGTATATGAATCGCCGTTTTGGGAAAAATGGCTGGGGCTCCGGTGTGCTGGTGAATTGGGATCGCCCTGATGCTCCCCCTGTAGCACGTGTATACAGTTGGGATGCGACGGCACAAACGCTTTGTCTTGCCCACCACCACGCCCGCGCCCACGTCTACGGCTATCACGAACATCAACCAGATACGATCCAATTTTACCATCAGGGTGTACTACGCCGCCGTTGGTCGCCGGCATCTCATCTGCACCGCAGATCACCGCCGACAACGCCGAGGCCGCGCGTTGGGGCAAAGTCGTGATCTTCGCGGTTAAGCCGCAGATGCTGCAGCAGGTGCTTGCGCCGCTGCGTCACACGCTCGGCGACGACGACATCGCGATTTCGATCGTCGCCGGTGCGAGCATACAGTCGATCAGCGCCACGATCGACCACCCGTTGATCGCGCGCGCCATGCCGAATACGCCGGCCCAGATCAGCGAAGGGATGACCGTGTGGACGGCAGCGCCTGAGTTGAACGGCCAGCAGCGCGAGTGGGCACGCCTGACGCTCGGTGCGCTTGGCCACGAGCTCTTCGTGGATAACGAGCGCTACCTCGACATGGCCACCGCGATCAACGGCTCTGGCCCGGCATATTTTTTTTTAGTGATGGAGGCCATGATCGATGCCGGCGTACACCTCGGTCTCTCGCGCCGCATCGCCGAGGAGCTAGTGTTGCAAACCATGCTCGGCTCGGTGCGCTACGCCCTGCAGAGCGGCCAGCATCCGGCACAGCTACGCAACGCGGTGACATCGCCCGGCGGCACTAGCGCGGCAGCGCTCGCCGAGATCGAACGCGGTGGCTTGCGCACCGTGCTCTCCGATGCCATCTGGGCCGCCTACAGGCGCTCGGTGGAACTCGGTAAGTCTGAGTGACGATTGCAGAATGCTCAATCTGCAATCTACAATCTACAATCTACAATGGTTACTTATGCTCGCCCACGCCTGCTCACGCCCGACGACAAGCGTTATCGCGCCTATGTCGATGGTTTTAAGCTGCAACGCGCCAATAATAAGCCGATGCGCCCGCCGCGCCAACGCGATCTCTTCGGCGGCGAGGCCGAGGCCGCGTTGCGCCAGTGGCTCGGCGAACGTATCGAGCTCGACGATCGCCGTATCTTGGAGTACGAAGAGCGCCGTAACCGCCGTGGTATGATCAAGTACCGCGAGCTCGATGCGCTGACGATCGCAGACCGCGCGGCCTGGGTCTTCGAGCTGAAGGCCAGCCGCACTGCTAGCGCGCTGCGCCGTGCTGTTGGCCAACTCAGCGAGACGCGCGCCATTTTGAAGGGGCTTTATCACACTATCCACGTCACGATTTTGCTCGTCGACACCGGCATACCCGCCGATGCCGCAGCCGTCGACGCCCTGATGGCTGGCGAGCGCCCGCCCACACGTCGCCCTGAGCTGTTGGAAGAGGTGCTGGCCGCTGTGCCTGCGCTGCGTTTGATCGGTAGCCTCGACGAGCGCAGTATGGACGGCGCGACCGTCGATGTGCTGCGCTTTCGTGTCGATGACATTATCGCTATTGCCGGTGCTGCCAATCTTTCGCTGGATTGGGACGCCGACGACGAACTGCTCGACGAAGACCAGCCACCAGCATCACCATCATCGCAGGTTGCCTCCTCCGCAGACGACGATGATGACGATGATAACCCATTTGCCGCTGCGTTCAAAAAAGCCGGACTATCGTGATGATGCCTCGCTGGGACGCCGTAGCGGCGCAGCAGGCTGCACGCCCAGCGTGCCCCGTGGCCCAATCTCTATGCCAATCACCACATCGCTCGCTATTACTGTCGGCAAGACAGCCGGCTTACTCTCGCGCCGCCTCGGGTTTGGCGGCGGTACCAACCTGCCCGGCACACTGGCGCGTCGTCTCGACCCGCAAGTGCTGCGCGTGCTGGTCGCGGCGCTGCCCCAAGGCGCGCTGCTTGTATCAGGCACCAACGGTAAGACGACCACCAGCCGTATGCTTGCCGCCATCCTCGCAGAATCGGGCGAGCGCGTGCTGCATAATCGTGCTGGGGCCAACCTGATCACTGGCCTCACCGCAACCGCGATCGGCGGCGTGAGCTGGCTTGGGCGTACGCGCGCCTCGATCGGTCTCTTTGAGACCGATGAAGCCGCGCTGCCGCAGGCGCTGGCCGAGACGCACCCGCGCCTCGTGCTCGTTCACAACCTCTTCCGCGACCAGCTCGATCGCTACGGCGAGGTGACACGGTGGCGGCGGCCTGGCACACCGCGCTGCGTGCGCTGCCGCCTGAATCTCTAGTGGTGCTCAACGCCGACGATCCGGCGGTGGCCGATTTGGGGCGCGATCTGCGGGCGCGCGTGGTCTACTATGGCTTAGAAGATGCGCGCCACGCCAGCGGCTCCGCCGCCCACACCGCCGACTCGCAATTCTGCCGTCGTTGTGGCCATCGTTATACCTACGCGCTCCTTTTCTACGGTCATATCGGGCACTACGGCTGCCCGCACTGCGGCCATAGACGCCCACAGCCGCAGGTACGGCTCGAGCGACTGGATCTCCACGGCACCAGCAATTCGCGTCTCTTTATCACATACCCCGGTGGTGCGTGTGAAGTGGCGCTGCCTATCCCCGGCCTCTACAATGCGCTGAATGCGCTTGCAGCAGCAGCGGTGGCCCTGCAGATCGGCGTCGGGCCGGCTAGTGTGCGCGCGGCGCTGGAGCAGTTCAGTGCCGCTTTCGGGCGCATCGAGCGTGTTCAGGCCGGCCCCGACGGTGCCGATATGCTGATCGCCCTGATTAAAAACCCGGTCGGGGCCAGCGAAACGGTGCGGATGGTCGTCACCTCCGAGCAGGCCGAGGCGGCACCGCTGCACCTGGTGATCGCGATCAACGACAAACTCGCCGACGGCACCGATGTCTCATGGCTCTGGGACGCCGACTTTGAGATGCTCGTCGACCGTGTGGCGCATATCACGGTCAGCGGCACGCGTGCCGCCGACATGGCCGTGCGCCTCAAATATGCCGGCCTCGATACCGACAAACTCAGTGTCGTAGACACGCTCGGCGATGCCCTCGACGCCGCGCTCGGTGGCCTGCCGCACGGTCACACGCTCTACCTACTGCCGACATACACAGCCATGCTTGAATTGCGTGAGGTGCTCGCTACGCGTGGCTGGGTGCGCCCTTTTTGGGAAGAGTGAAGTGTAGTCCCAGCCTGTTGCAGCGTCGTGACAACAGGCTGGAACCTATTCGTAAGCCCCACCGTCTCCTCCATACGGTCGCCTGGCTCGACCGCAGACTCTCACCGTGGAGGAATTGCATGCGCCGCTCTTTTACGCTCCTGCTCGCTCTCTGCCTCTTGTTTGCGACGACGGCCTGTGCCGCTGCGCCTGCTCTCGCGCCGACACCGGCAGCACCTGCTGCTGCGGCTGATATGGCTGCGCCGCTTGTGCCGGTGGCCGAAGCAGCCGCTGGCGCTCCTGCCGCAGCGGAAGCCCCTGCCATCACAAGCGCCCCCGCTGGCGATGCTGCTCATCGCGCCTCTCGCCCACAGGGTGAAGTCGCGCCGATCAAAGCCGGTATCGTCGATGACAATCAGCAATTTGCCGATTACCTGAATTATCTCGCTGGCTATAACGATCTGCCAGCCCGCAGCGTTGATGTGCGCGAGCGCTACCTGATCACCGTGCGCGACGGCCAGCAGCAAGCAGTGCTCGACGCGCGGGTGACGATCGCCGATGAGCAGGGGACGGTGTTTAGCGCGCGCACCTACGCCGGCGGCAAGACGCTCTTTATGCCCGCCCTGATCGGCTATCGTGGTAACAGCACCCAGTGGCGTGTGGTCGCTACCTACGGCAATACAGTTGCCGAGACCACGATCGAGCGCGGTGGCCCCGAGCGCGTCGATCTCATCCTAGACAGCGCAGAAGCGCCCGTTGCTCTGAAGCTCGACCTGCTCTTTATGCTCGACACCACCGGCAGTATGGGCGACGAGTTGAACCGCATGCAGCAGACGATCGACTCGATTGCGCAGCGTATCGACGCCTTCACCCCGCGCCCGCAGATCCGCTACGGCCTCGTCGCCTTTCGCGATCATGGCGACGACTATGTTACCATTACCAGCGATTTCGTCGACGATCTCAGCACCTTCCGCCGCGACTTGAATGCCCTCTACGCCGACGGTGGCGGTGACATTCCCGAGGCAGTGGAAGAAGCCCTGTACGACGGCATCACCCGCGTGCGCTGGAGCGACGCTGCTGTGCGCCTGATCTTCCTCGTCGGTGATGCTGCCCCGCATATCGACCCACAATCGCAGTACACCTACCTCGATGCGACGACCGACGCGCTAGGCCGCGGCGTGAAGATCTACCCGATCGCTGCCAGCAACACCGATCCGCAGGCCGAGTATGTCTTTCGTCAGCTCGCGCAGCAGACGCTGGCCAGCTTCGTCTTTCTGACCTATCAGGAAGGAGCTAATGGCGGTGTGCCCGGCGAGTCCACCGTGCTTGAGGCCGGCGAGCAATCTTATAGCGTCGACGCCTCGACGATCTGATCGTCACCATCGTTGAGCGTGAACTCGCCGCTGCTGTCGGCGCACAGTAGAAGCCCCCTTGACAGCTCACGGAGTTTCTATGCGCAGTGGCAGCTACGCCGCCACTACGCATAGAAGCTTATCCTACAATTGCTAGTGGACACAACGCGCTAACTGTTGTAGGATAAAGGCCGATGTGTATATAAGCGATATTGTCGTGATTGATCGTTACGGCGCGCCGTAGCGATCGATCGCGGTATCTTCACAATGGGTTACAAAGAGCACCACGAGCAGGCGGCTGCGGCCGCCACCGCGATCGGCTGTGGCATCATCACCATCAGTGACACACGCACGTTTTGAAAACGACAGCAGCGGCGCGACGATCCGTGAGCTGCTGCAGCGCGAGCGCCATGATGTGGTAAGATATGAGGTAGTTCGCGACGAGCCGACGCAAATTGCTGCACTGGTACGCGCAATGGCCGATACAGGGTGTAAAGTGATTATCACGAATGGTGGCACCGGTATCGCGCGGCGCGACAGCACCTTTGAAGCGGTCGACGCCTTGTTGGAGAAGCGCCTCCCTGGTTTTGGCGAACTTTTCCGTATGCTTTCCTACGCGGATATTGGGCCGGGCGCGATGGCTCTCGCGGGCAACGGGCAGGCACCTATGGCGGCGCGCTCATCTTTTGCTTGCCTGGGTCGACGGGCAGCAGTGCAGCTCGCGCTCGAAAAGCTCATCCTGCCCGAACTTGCGCATCTTGTCTGGGAGACAGTACGGCAGTAGAATGCCGTGGTATGCAATATTTCGGTTTTTCTGCTATCATATGGAAGTTGCAGCGTCAGTACTGCCGTTCTCTCCATAGATCTGTAAGGAGCCAGAGTGCCCATGACGACAGTAGAAGCCTTCCGTGGCCTGCACTACCCCAATAAGATCGGCCGCCTAACCTTCCTGTCGCTCGAAGAGGTGATGGGTCAGAATGGCGTGAAAGCGCTGCTGCGCCTGGCCGATCTGCCGCAGTTCCTCGATGGGTACCCGCCGAACGATTTGCGGCGTGAATTTCCCTTCGAGGCGATCTCTGCGACGTCGGTGGCGCTCGGCACGATGTACGGCCCCCGTGGTGCGCGCGGCCTTGAATTGCGCGCCGGGCGCGTAGCCTTCACCCTTGGCCTCAAAGAGTTCGGTCCGCTGCTCGGCATGGCCGACTTGGCCTTGAAGCTGATGCCGATCACAATGAAATTGAAGATTGTGCTTAATGCTGTCGCGCAAACCTTCGACCGTTTCAGCGATCAGGCAAGCCATGTTGAGGAAGAGCGCGGTCAGTTCGTCTACCACATCACGCGCTGCTCAAACTGCATTACCCGGCCTGATCCTGCTCCGGTCTTTTATATCGCGCGCGGCATCATCGAGGAGTCGACTGCCTGGGTTAGTGGAGGGCGGCGCTTTGCCGTCGAGCAATGCACCTGTATGGGCCAGGGCGCGTCGAGTTGTTCGTTTACGATCGGTAAAGAACCGCTCGAGTAAATCTGTATTTGAAGTTTGTGTGATAGGGATAGGCGGTGGCTAAGCCGCCACCTATCCCTATCACATAGTTTGTATCGTTATGCGCTGGCTTTTTTTAAACCTCATTCGTTTTTACCAGAAGTATATCTCCCCCTTTACACCGCCGAGCTGTATCTACACGCCTTCTTGTTCGCAGTACGGCTACGAGGCGATCAGCAAGTATGGGCCATTCAAAGGTAGCTGGTTGACTACGAAGCGTATCTTGCGCTGTGTCCCCTGGGCGCGCGGTGGCCACGATCCGGTGCCTTGATGCACGAGCGCTTGCTTTAACACAAAGCGCTCGTGCAGATGGTCATAGAGATCGCTTTGATCGGCACTAGCGCAACCTTTTGTGGCGAGGTGGCGTCAAAGGGAGCAGTGAGGGTATGGCGGGCCGTCGCAGCCTATGGAGCGCGACAACGGTAGCCATCTGCAATCGAGGGGAGTAAACGTTGGCAGAACCATCGCGAGAACTGATCGAGCGCGCCCAGGCCGGCGACTCGCACGCGCTAAGCCAGCTTGTCGTTAGCCAGCAACACTATGTCTACAGTATCGCGATGAGCGTGCTGAAAAATCCCGAGGATGCCGCTGACCTGTCACAAGAGGTGTTTATTCGCCTCTTTCGTGCGCTGCCGCAGTACAACGGTGAGAGCCGTTTTACCACCTGGCTTTATCGTCTTGTTGTCAATCTTGGCAGAGACGAACTGCGACGGCGCGGGCGGCAAGTGCCGACCTTGCCGCCGATCGAAGACGAAGAGCACGAGTACGATCAAGTGGCTAGCGTTGCCGATGATGACCGTTGGGTCGATCCGGCGCAAGCGCTCGATTCGCAAGAGACGCGCAACCAGGTGCGGCGCGCCCTCGATCAGCTTGAAGAGCACTATCGGCTGGTGCTCACGCTCTATTACTTCGACGATATGAAGTATACCGATATCGCCGAGATTCTCGATATTCCGCTGAATACGGTAAAAAGCCATATTCGGCGCGGCAAGGAGCGTCTGGCGGCGATCTTGCAAGCGCAGGAACAGCCACCAACGGCTCGGACACTTCCGAAGCAGTCCACCGAGCGCTCTGATGGCCCGCCACGTATTGCGCCGATGCGTTGGGGTCTTGGCTTGCTGGGGGAGGTAAAAGCATGACAACAGATATATTCGATGACCAGCGTGACCCTGACGATGCGCTCGACCGAGTGCTACGTGATGAGTTGCGCTGGCAGACACCGCCCGATCTGAGCGCGCGTCTGATGGCGCTCATTCCGCAGACGGCGATCGCTGTCTCGCTTTATAGGGTACCGATAGAGCGCCCGCGCGCTAATCCCTGGTATAGCACGCTGGTGCTGCTGCTGACCACGCTGGCTCTTGGTGTCTCGCTGCGATCGCCTGGCAAGTTGCCAGTAGTGTCGGCGCGGAGTTTGGCTTAGGTGGGCTTTGGGAGCAAATTCGCGCCTGGCCGGAGCTCGCGATGCAGTGGCTCTTTAGCACGGTGCCTGCCTCGCGCACTGTTGTTGCCTTGCTCGAAAGCGTACGCGACCAGTTGCATTGGCTCTTGCTGGCCCTTGTTTTCTGGCTTGCCCTCGACGGCTGGCAGCCACGGCTGCGCCGCCCGCAGCAGACTTCGTAGCAACACACGAAGCGCGCCCTGGCTTAGCCAGGGCGCGCTTCGCTGTTTTCGTTCACCCTACCCCATCACGACAAACGATAGAGCGGAAAAAAGATCGAATAACTCGTGCAGTCAGTAGGCCCTGCCTTGGCGAGACCCAGCGCGGCGGCGGCGTCCAAGCGGTTTGGCGCACTACCGCAGATCGGCTGCGCGCTGAGAACGAGCTTGTCGACTACAGCCGTTGCATTCAGGGTAGGTTGCTGTGCGCGCACCAGGGCTGCCACGCCGGCGACGTGCGGAGCTGCCATCGAGGTACCGCTCCAGGTGCCATAACTGTCGTCCGGTACGGAGCTAATGATATCGTCGCCGGGAGCGCTGATCTTCACCCATGCCCCGTGTGTCGAGAAGCTCGCGAGCCGATCTGACGCAGTGCTTGCGGCGACAGCAAGCGAACCAGCAACTCCCTCGCCTGCCGGGTACTGCGGAACCTGGTTGCCGCCGTTGCCCGCAGCCGCAATGACGACTGCACCGCCGGTGCGCTGGCAACGAGCATCATCGTCATCGCCACCATCGTCATCATCGTCGTCGGCGAGGCCGTTATCGTCGTCATCGTCGTCACTGCTGCTTGCACAGCTTACCTCGGCGATGATGCGGTCGAGCAATTCGGTGCGACGTAGTGTACCGAGGCTCATGTTGATCACCTGCGCGCCATCGTCGGTGGCCGGGTTGCCGTCGGGGTCGATGGCGTAGAGCAGGCCCTCGGTGAGCACCCAGATATTGCCGACGCCCTCGGTATCGAGCACGCGCACGGGCAGAATTTGCGCATCTGGTGCAACAAGCGCCACCAGGCCAGCGACGTGCGTGCCATGGCCGTAGCCGAAGTCGACGCCATACACACCTTCTTCGCTCGGATCGTCATCGAAATCGACAAAGTCGAACCCATTCAGCAGACGCTGGCTCAGCCTGGGGTGGTTGCGATCGACGCCAGTATCGAGCACAGCCACGGTGATACCGCTGCCGCTATTGACGGTACTTGCCTCGGCGAGGCGAATTTTACTTGGCGACCACTGCTCTGCATAGCCCTGCTCTGACTCGCCGATCGCCCAACGCTTGCGACCACCACGGCCCTCGGGTGTTTGGGCCAGGAAATTGGGTTCGGCGAACTCAATACGGGCGTCGCCAAGTAATTCTGTCGCTTTCTCCTCTGGCCCCATACCGTCGGAGATGCGGAGGCGATAGATCGGGCGCGTACCGAACTGATCGAGCGGCGGCAGCGCGAGGTTATATTGAGTGGCAACAGCGGCAAGATCGCTACTACCAAACAGCTTGATCACAATCTCATCTGCCACATAACCATCAGGTGTATCATCCGCTCGGACGTACGATGGCAAGGCAAAGCTGCTTATTAGCAGCAAGAGCAGACTTAGCGCAGACAAGTATCGGCGACCCATGAGCTGGTCTCCTTTCGTAGCTGAGGTTACAAGGTACACAGTACAAAGAGTGTGGTGCAAAATGCGCCCGGATCTCCATGTGCTCTTATCATACAGAGCACGGCCAAGGCGCAAAAAATACGTAGAAAGTGTAAATTCACCAGCGACCCATCAAGACGAAGGGGTGCCCCAGAAGAAGGGGGTGGGGGATGTTGCTGCAAGAGCGCGCACTGGGCCTGACGGAGTGCGGCAGCCGGGCGTTCGCCAGCGCGCAAGAGCTGGTAGAAGGTATACATCAGTTCGGCAGTGGTCGTGTCGTCCACCGTCCAGAGGCTGACGAGCAGCGAGGGCGCTCCGGCAGCGAAAAAGCCACGTGCTAGACCGATCAGTTCATCGCCAGGCGCAAGCGCGCCAACGCCGGTCTCACAGGCGCTCAGTACGACGAGATCGCAGTTGAGGTCAAGGCCATAGGCATCGCGGGTGGTCAGCCAGCCATCGGCGAGGCGTAGCGAGGAGAAGAGCGGGCTATCGGAGCGGAAATGGCCGTGGCAGGCGAGATGGACGACACTTGCGCTAGGAGCGAGTTGCTCTAATGCAGCCAGTGTTGCCTCACCGTCGAGCAACACAGTGCGCTCGGGCCAGAGCGGAGCGATGGCCTGAATCTCATCGCGCACGCGCGGCGCGCGCGCATCGGGCACGCCAAGAAAAAGCGGATGAGCATGCCCCGCCAGCGGGCGCTGAAGACAATGCAGCAGTACAGCCGCACTTGGGATAGTACAGACCTCCTGGCGTTGAATAACGTAGGAGCTGCCATCGAAAAGCGCATGGAAGGGCACATAGTGCAGCGCGCGATGTGGCACGATCATCAGGCGGCGTGTACCGACAAGATCTTCCAGCGGGCGTAACAGGGCATCGTAGAGGCGCGCAAGGTAATGTTGGGTGCGGCGGAGGAGCGCTGGCATGTGTTCAAGATTACGTCCGATGCCACGGCGCAGCGCATCGGTTTGAAAGCGCAGACGCTCGGTGAGCGTATCGATCTCGTGCTGGGAAGCAAGTTGGCGCGCGAGATGCACACCGTCGGCGGTCACGATAAAGGCGAAAAGCTCATCATTAAGGCTGTAGTACTCTACCAGCGCGGTCTCAGTGCCCAGCGCGCGCTGCAGTTGGGCGAGATCGAGATCGTTACCGGCGACGGACTCCTGTCCACCGTGCTGCTGCAGCTGGCGCGTCAAACCCAGGATCTGGGCTTCGCGCTCCTGGGCAGCAACTTGAAGCTGTTGCGCAGCGGTACTATCCTGGCTATCACTTTCTAAAAGGCGGCTGATACGCTGATAATGCCAGTTCAACTCCTGACGTAACGTGTCGAGCTGTACAAAAATCTTTGCCTCGAAGTCGTCGCGCGGACGGGTAAACGTTTGCGGTGCGCCACCGAGCATCTCGACGAGGGCGCGCGAGCGGGCGCGCTCGACATAGTGAAAAGCCTCGGTTACACGGCCAGCGTTAAGGCAAACACGCACCAGTTCACTGAATGGTGAGAGCTTATCGGCGATAAAGGCGGTGCGGAACTCCTCAGCGGGCAAAGGTGCGCGAATATTCTCGATCAGATCAACAGCTTGAAGGAGCAGTGCCTCGGCGTTATCGTGCCCCTGGGTAGCGGCAAGCAAGCCAAGCGACGTGATACAGCGCTGAGCGATGTTCAACGAGTTGCTTTCCTCAGCGGCGGCAAGTGTATTGAGCAACAGCGGCTGTGCGGCGTCCGGGTCGTCGGCTGCGCGCAGCGCCTCACCCTGGAGCCAGGCGGCAAAGAGGTTCCGGCGTCGATTACCGGCAGCACTGAACACGGCGCGGGCGCGCCCGGCAATTGCGGCGGCAGTAGCGTAGTCTTGTTCCTGATAGTGGAGCTGGGCGTCGAAGAGCGTAACGAGCGCAGCCCGTACGGCATTGTCTTCCTCGGCGAACAGCTGTTGAGCTGTAGCAAAGCGGCGTTGGGCCACGGCCTGATCGCCAAGTAGCAGCGCTGTCTGACCGTGTTGGGCTAACGCCCAGGCATGCTCAGCCCGCATACCTAGCTCAGCAAAAACCGGGGTGACGCGGGCGAAAATCGCCGCTGCCTCAGGCAACATGTTCAGCTCAAGATAGGCTTCAGCTAGTTCAAAATCGGCATAAGCCGACTCGTGCGGCATCTCGAGCGCGATATAGCGACGGCGTGAACGTTCGAGATAGGTCAGCGCCTGGGCATAACTGCCCTGGGCGAGGGCGAGATTGCCCAGATTGCACTCGGTCTCGGCCTGAACAACCGTGAGGCTGGCGGTTTCGGCGCGGCCCAGAGCTTGCTCATAGAGCTCACGGGCAGCACTGAACTGCTGGCGTAGGGTGAGCACATCGGCGAGGCCACTTTCCAGACCAGCGATCAACGCTGGGTCGCCCGATTTCAGCAAGCGCCCATAGGCAGCGCGATAGTAAGCCTCTGCTGCCGGGTATTGATCGCGGCGAAAGGCGATATGGCCCAGGTTCATCTCGATGCGCCCGGCAGCGGCTTCATCGCCAAAGGCGAGAAAAGTGGCGCGGGCCTCTATACCACAGGCAATAGCCTCATCGTAACGCCCGAGCATAGCCAGTGCCATCAACTTGCCGACCTGGGTGCTGGCGGCGGTATGCGGTTGTTCGATCTGTTGAAAGCGAGCGGCTGCCTCGTCGAGGGCCTCGATCGCCTGCTCCATCTGGCCCTCGGCGAGAGCGGCGATACCGGCGGCCCAGGCGGCGACCGCGTGAACTTCAGGTTGATCGAGATGGGCGGCAAGCGCAGCCAGCGCATGGGCCGCCGCGACCGCCTGGGCAGGTTCGTTATTCCAAGCTTCGTAGCAACGATCTTTTAGCTCGTAGGCCAGTTCAAGGCCTGCAAGTGCGCTATATCTCTGCAGTATTTCCTGGCGTTCAAACGCTGCTGCACTGATCAGCAGCTCAGCCAGACTGTCGAGCTGAACGGCGCTAATATCCTAGCTCCAGGTCTTCAATCAAGATCTCACGTGCTTCGAGCTGAATGAGCAAGGTATAATTGCCAGCATCGACCAGCGGTAAACTGAACTCACCAATATCGTTAACCGGCGTGGTGAGCGAGCGCTGCGCCGAGTTGAGCGAGACCATACCGATCAGCCATCATCGCCCCAAAATCTGGCCCTGGATCTG
>JAAUTF010000105.1 GCA_012031775.1 Candidatus Altimarinota bacterium
AGCGTCTCGAGCTGGCGCTGGTCGAGGGTAACTTGAGACATAAGGGCACCTCGCTTCAGAGTTCTGGTTATGGTACTTTACTCGATGCGATCGGCGCTGTCAACAGTGCCGATCGCATCGAGTGACTTTCATGTGGCGAGGTTGTTTATGCAGCGGAAGCGCTATAAAGTTCTAGAGTGCGGGGCACTCTTGGCGGGGCAACTAGCCTATGCCGATGTGGAAGGTTTGCCGGTGGCGCTGGCAAATGTCGATGGGGTGCTCTACGCTTTTGGCGACGCCTGCCGCCACGAGGGCGGGCCGCTTTCGGAAGGGGTGCTCATCGACGATACTGTGACCTGCCCCTGGCACGGCTGGACGTATTCGGTGCGAACCGGCAAAAGCATCGTGCCGCCGATCGGGCTGCGGGTGCCGATATACCCGGTGTTTCTTGAAGATGATGGTGTATATATTGAGGTAGATTGGGATGATGCGCCGTAGGGGGCGCACGTGCTCAACTCCTAGTGCGTAAGACATGGTTCGCCAGTACGTGACCGTGCTGGCGAACGCCAGGTTCAAGAACGGGTGTGTGCTGGTCAGTGATGATGGCTGCGCCGCCAGCGCTGACCAGCACACACGGCTTTTTTGAAACCTTGTCTAAGGTCATCGCATGGCTAATAGAATGAAGGCCTCGACGGCGGCCTCTTTGCCTTTGACCTGGATCTGCCCGAGCGGGCGCACCTCGACGTGGTTGCGAACGAGGGCGTAGGTTGGGCCGCTGATCAGGATCTGGCCGCCTTCGGCGCGCGATTGTAGGCGCGAGGCCAGATTAACCGTGTCGCCGATAGCGGTGAAATTACGGATCTGCTCAGCGCCGATATTGCCGACGAGCGCACTACCAGAGGTAATGCCGATGCCGAAGCGTGGCATATCCGGTGCCTCGGCGGCGATCGGGCCAATAGCCATTTGCATAGCTAGCGCCGCTCGGCAGGCACGCAGGGCGTGGTCTTCTTGCGTTACCGGTGCGTTAAACAGCGCCATCATCGCATCGCCCATAAATTTATCGATCGTGCCGCCCTCGGCAAGCACCAGCTGAGTTGCTACACCGTAGTAACGATTGAGCAGCGCCACAAGCTCGGGCGGGCTAAGCCGCTCGGAGAGGCTCGTGAAGCCGCGCAGATCGCCGAACATAACGCTGATCTCGCGCACCGCCCCGCCGAGCGCGGCCTGGTTGGGGTCGGCGAGCAAGGCGGTGGCGACACTGGACGGCATATACTGGCGAAAGAGCAGATCGATCTGGCGATACAGCCGGGCGTTCTCAAGCGCGACCGAGAGCTGCGAGGCAAGCGAACGCAACAGCCAGCGATCGTGATCGGCGAAGCTGCCGCGCTCACGACGAATTTCGAGCACACCAGCGGGTTTGCCTTTAACAGTAAGCGGCAGAATGAGGGTATTATCGATCTCAACTGGGCCACGCTCGCGTAGGGCCTGGCCGAAGAGGCGCTGCTGCTGCTGGCTCGAGAGCGGTGCAAGCTGCGGGCCGCCGCGCAGATCGGCGGAGAAATCGAGCCGACCCTCCTGAATCAGGCCGATACGTAGCTGGTCGTAGCGGAAGGCAGCACTGCTAAGGCTGAGAGCCTGCTGAAGCAGGCGCTGCTCCTCCTGAATAATGCTGCTCTCCTGACCAACGGCGACAAGTGCGCCAAGGCGCTCGATCTGCTCGCGCTCGTGGGCGAGCGCCTCGGCAGCCTGTTCGAGGACACGCGCCTGGCCGTCACTCAGGCCGAACTGCTGAGCGACCGTGGCGCTAACCGGTGCCATGGTACGTCGGGCTGCTCGACGCGGCGCTGAATATTCGTGACAAACGTCTCGAGTGCGCTATCATACTCATTGCGAATGCGCTGCACGGTCTCGTCGAGGTAGATGCTATCGAAAACGGGGCGTGCGCTACCTTCACTGCGAAACTGCTGGAAGACGGCAAAGGCGATCAGGGCGTAGGCGCTAACGATCATGCCATGCCACTGCCACCAGCTGATATGCCAGGTGCGCGCCAGGCCAACATTCAGCGTGATAAAGGTGAGCACAGCAAGGGCAATTGTGAGCGCAAGCAAGACAGATGAAGGCCGGGCGAGGTAGCGGCGGGCAAAGCGCAGCGTGGCATACGCGTAGCCCAGCGTGCTCGCCAGTAAAATAATCGACACCGGATACTGGAACAGCGGCAGCGGTGCCTGGCCGATAAAACAGAAGAAGAGCGGCGTATTAACTTCATCCGGTGTGGGGATGAGGCTAAACGGCGGCAGCTGAAAAAGTGAGAGCAGGCCGAAGAGCACCCAGAACGTAAGCAGGCCGCTGCGTAACAAGGGCTGCAAGCGGATCAGGCCTGGGCCTGAGCTGGGCTAAGATCGAGTGCGGCGACGGCGCAGAAAAAACCGGCAATGACGAGACCGACCGGAGCTGCGATGACGAAGCCGACATTACGCGCCTGCACGATCACATTAGGCGTGGCTAGCGCGTGAATGAGCACTGCGGCGGCGGAGCCGAGCACGGCAAGCGAGAGCAGTAAGACCCGCGCATCGGCACGGCGTGTGGCCGCCTCGCCCATCAAGGCACCAATGGTGAGCGCAAGTAGACCAGCAGCGGTGATAATCCAGAAATGAAAGGGGTTGCCGAAGGGATCCTCCGGATCTGCCGGCAGGCGCAGATCGAGATCTGGCTGCAAGAGCAGAACGATGAGCAGTAGCAAAGCGCTTAGCGGATAGAGCATCCACGGCAGTAGGCGGCGCAGCGCGCCCGGTGCGACGGTGGGCTGGGAAAGCATTGTTTGTTGCATAAAACTGTTACCTGGACGCAGCAAAATGCGGCCATATTTTATTCATGGCATTCTATAGCAATCCTAAACGGTTTGTGGAGAAGCTGGTGGTGCGCGCACACCCTTACTACAAGCTATTTAGGACTACTCTAGCTATAAAACGTCTCATATCTGTGTTCTTCGTGATGACAAAAACGTCAGGTTTGTACGGCCCTTATCCGCCCCTTGCACGGTTGACAATGTTTGTAGGGCGATCGTATACTCGTTGCACCTGCAACTAATAACAGAATTGCAAAGGAGCAAGGTGTGAGTCGGAGCAAGGCTTTCCGTCGGCTCAACGCGCTCGCCAGTGGGGCGGTGGCGTTGAGTTTGTTCAGCCTGTCGTTCGGCACTGCCGCCGTACGTGCAGCACCCGTGCCCGAACCGGCGTCGGTAAACCTCGTGGGCAGCCTACAGAGCGAAGCGACCGCCGCAGCCTGTAGCGATTGGGATCCGGGCTGCGCCGGATCGCAGTTTAGCCCACAGGGCAACAACGTTTTCCTCTTTAATTCGGCAGCAATGCCTGCTGGCGAGTGGGCCTACAAAGTTGCGTTGGGCAGTTGGGCCGAGAACTACGGCGCAAATTTCCAGCACGACGGGCCGGACATCACGCTCAGCCTAAGCGACGAGCGCAGTGTGCGCTTTTACTACGACCACAAGACGCATTATATCGCCGACAACGTGCGCAATACGATCTACACTGTGCCGGGTAGTTTCAACCAGGCGGTCGGCTGTAGCGAAAACTGGCAGCCCGAGTGTTTAGCGACGCTGATGAGCGATGTCGACGGCGATGGCGTGTTCACCGCCGAGGTATACGACCTACCAGCAGGCACGTATAACTTCAAGATCGCAACAAACGAAGCGTGGAGCAACCCAAACTTCGGCCAGAACGGCGGCGCTGATGACATCGCCTTCAATGTGGCCGGGCCGGGCACGGTGACGTTTAGTTTCAACACGGCGACCAATGTGCCGGGCGTGAGCGTGCAGAGCAGCCTACCCTCGCCGGACAACAACGTCGAGTGGGAGGGGCTGCGCCACGATTCGCGCGACACGCTGTACCGCACGCCGGGTGGGGCGGTGGAGGCTGGCAGCACGGTGACGATCCGCCTGCGCACCTTCCATAACGATGTGACGGCAGTCGGCTTGCGCATCTTCGATGTGAACCTGGGCGGTGATCGCGTCGTAACGATGGCCCCGGCCGCGACCGACGTGGCCTGCTATCAGGATGGCCTGGAGAATAAACGCTGCGACTTCTGGGCGGCGACGGTGAGCGAGGCCGACCCAAACAACCTCTGGTATCGCTTTATCGTCAGCGATGGCAGCGATACTGATTACTACGGCGACAACACGGCAGCGCTCGATGGCGGCGTGGGTGCAGCCAGCGACGACCCGATCGACTTCAGCTACGCGCTGATGTTCTACGCGCCGGGTTTCAGCGCACCGAGCTGGGCGCGCACGGCGGTGATGTACCAGATCTTCCCCGACCGCTTCCGCAACGCCGACCCGAGCAACGACCCGCAGACGGGCGATGTGCGCTACGACGACCCGGTGGTGGCCTTGGACTGGGGTACGCTGCCCGAGGCTATTGCCGCAACTACGCCGACGCGGAGACGAACTGCCCCTGGCGCTTCGACGATGACCCGCCTGCGTGGAGTCCGACGAAAGAAGGGCCGCGTGGGCGCGACTACTTCGGCGGCGACCTACAGGGCGTGATCGAAAAGCTCGATTACCTGAAGAGCCTGGGCGTCAACACGATCTACTTCAACCCGATCTTCGACGCCAAATCCAACCACCGCTACGACACGGCAGATTACTACAATATCGACCCGGCACTGGGCACAAACGAGACCTTCATCCAATTGGTGCGCGAGGCGAACCGTCGCAGCATGCGGATTATCGTTGACAGTGTGTTCAACCACATGTCGTCGGACAGCGCTTTCTTCGATCGCTACGGCCATTACGACACGGTAGGTGCCTGCGAGTCGGGCGAGTCGCCGTATCGCGATTGGTTTGTGTTCCGCGCCCCGGCAGGTGCCGAGCCGTCGCCTTGTGCGCCAAGCACACCGGGCGGCGACGATACCTATTATGCGGGCTGGTTCGGCTTCGACAGCATTCCAGAGATCCGCAAAACAAACCCGGTGGTGCAGGAATACTTCCTGACCAGTGAGAACAATGTATCGAGCTTCTGGCTGGAGCGCGGTGCGTCGGGCTGGCGCCTCGACGTGATGGGCGACGCCTCGTTCCCGAGCGATTACTTGGAGACCTTTCGCCAGGTGACGCGTGAGACGCCGCCCGAGCAGCCTGATCATCGGCGAACTCTGGCAAAGGATAGCACCCTGCTGCGCAACCTGCGCGGCGAGACCGCCGACAGTACGATGAATTATCGCCAGCGCGATGCGATTATCGGACTGTTGACACCTGGCCCCTTCGACTCGAAGGGCTTCGGTGATAGTGGGCGGATCATCACGCCCTCGGAGTTTGCCGCGCGCCTGGAGGCCATCCGCGAGGATTACCCCGACGCTGCCTACTACAGCTTGATGAACATGCTCGGCAGCCATGATACCGAGCGTATCTTGTGGACGCTGACGCCAGGTGCTGAGACGATCGCCGAGAAGGAACTAAACGCGGCCAACCTGGCGGCAGGCAAGCGCCGCTTGGAACTAGCCACGCTGATCAACTTTAGCATGCCGGGCGCGCCGACGGTGTACTACGGTGATGAGGTGTCGGTGACGGGTGACGATGACCCCGACGATCGCCGCACTTACCCCTGGAGCGACCTGGGCGGTACGCCGGACGGCGAGATGCTGGCCCATGTGCAGGAGCTGTCGCGCCTGCGCCGCCAGAGCTCGGTGCTCACGCGCGGCGATATGCGCATCCTGCTGGCCGACGATACGGCAGGCGTGGTAGCGATTGGGCGCAAATTTAGCAACGCCGCTGCGATCACGCTGGTGAACCGCAGTAGCGAGGCGCGCACGGTGACAGTACCGGTGGCGGGCTACATTCCGGATGGCGTGCGGATGCGGGCGCGTTACGGCGTCGGCAATGCCGTCGATTTCGATGTGACGGTGCAAAGCGGCGGCGTGCAGCTCACGCTGGCACCGATGAGCGGGGTCTTCCTACGCAACTTCGGCGGCGACCTGATCGCGCCGGCAGCCCCACAGAACCTGGCCGTTGTCGACGAGAGCGACAGCAGTGTGAGCCTGAGCTGGAGTGACGTCGCCCCGGCAGCGGCCTATAACCTCTACCGCAGCCCGCTGAGCGGCGGCGGCTGGGTGAAAGCCAATGATGCCCCGATCGTCGGCACGAGCTACACCGACAGCGGCCTGCGCAACGCACGCGAGTACTACTACATCGTGAAATCGCTCGACCGCGCGGGCAACGAGAGCAAGGCCTCGAACGAGGTGCTGGCGCTGCCGCACTTCGACATCAGCTTTGCCAATGTGCAGTTCCCGGCCAGCATCGAGCACGAGATCAGCACGGTCGACAGCACCGACACGATCTACGGCCAGGTCTGGATCCCGAACGTTACGCTGGAACCGGGCGCGACGGAAGGGCTGCTAGCGCAGGTCGGTTTCGGCCCGGTAGGCAGCGATCCAGCGAGCGCGGGCTGGACATGGGTTGCCGCGAGTTTCAACGTGCAATCGGGCGAGAACGACGAGTTCAAAGCCGAGTTGAAGCCTGAGTCAGTCGGCAGCTTCGACTATGTCTACCGCTATAGCACGACGAACGGGCGCGAGTGGCTCTACGCCGACTTGAATGGGCCGGTGGCAGCGGGTGCGTTGCCAGGCAACCCCGGCAAGTTAACGGTGGTTTCGAACGGCGACACGACGGCACCGGCTACGCCGACGGGACTAACGGTGGTGAGCGCCTCGCCGGCCGGCATCGCGCTGAGCTGGAACGCGATCGAGGGCGACGACACGCTCTACGGCTACGAAGTGCGCCGCAGCAGCACATCCGGTGGGCCATTCACCACGATCGCCACGATGACAGAGACGAGCTACACCGACATGGCGGTGGCCTCGGGCGCGACCTACTTCTACACGGTGCGTGCGCTCGATTTCGCCTTCAACCGCTCGGCAGACGCAGCAGCGGTGACGGCGACAGCCGAACTGCGCACGGTGACGCTGATCTTCAACGTCACCATCCCGACACCGGTGGAAGATGGCGTGGGCCGCAGCGTGTATATCGCCGGCTTCCTCGACCGGCTCGACGGTGGGCTGCCGCAGTGGAATCCGGGCGGCGTAGTGCTAACCCAAGTCAGCGATACACAATGGACGATCACCCTGAGCGGCAAAGAGACAACGCAGATCGCGTACAAGTACACGCTCGGTGCCTGGGATTACGTCGAGAAAGACGGGGCCTGTGGCGAGATCGCCGATCGCCAGCTAACGCTGAGCTACGGCGAGAGCGGCACGCAAGTGGTGAACGAGACCGTAGGCAACTGGCGTAATGTGGAGCCCTGCGGGAACTGACGTCTGAATTTAGAATGCTGCATTCAGGTGTCAGTATGCTGCAAAGAGGCCAGCGACGTAGTCGCTGGCCTCTTTACGTTGTTGCGTTATTAGCAGCGAGTATACTGCGAGGTATGAAACCATCACCACAAACGCGCAGTTTCCCCCTTGATGGATTCGCTCTCGTATTCACCGTTTCTATCGGCGTACTCCTGCTGTATATAAGCCTGGCACGCTACAACGCCTATCGCGTCTGGATGCACGACCTAGGGAACATGGCGCAGGCTATCTGGAGTGTGACACAGGGCGTCCACTAGAGTTCACGTATATCGAGGGCAATATCAGTCGGCTCGCGTTGCACGCCGAGCTAATCTATTTTGTGATCGCACCGCTCTACGCGCTCTTCCCTGACCCGCGCACGCTGCTAGTGCTACAGTGTGTGCTCTTTGTGCTTGGAGCGATCCCTGCCTACCGCATGGGCCTGCGCGCCAGCGGCGACCGCTGGATCGCGCGTGGTTTAGCGATAATTTATCTGTGCTACCCCGTGGCGCAGTCGGCGGTGCTCTTCGATTTTCACGGCGACACGCTGGCGATGCCGCTTTTGCTGTTCGCACTCGATGCGCTCGACACACGAGCCTGGCGACGCTACGGCATCTTTTGCGCGCTCGCCCTGCTTTGCAAAGTGTATGTGGCGATTCCGCTTGCAGTGCTCGGCCTCTTGCTCTGGCGAGATGCGCAGACGCGGCGCGTTGGCGCACTGACGCTGGCGCTAGCCGGAGCCTATTTTGTGTTGATTTTTTCGGCGTCAGGCCACTGTTTGCACCACCGGACACGCGCGGCGGCATGGCTCACCGATAGCTTACCTGCGCTTCTACTTCGATCCGTCGCGCTTCAACCTCAACGAACTTGCGGCGCGCAGTGTGCGGGCACTGGTCGTCTTCGTGCCAATGCTACCGCTGCTATCAGGTAGCATGGTTCGGTTACTGCCGGGCCTGACAGTAGCCGGAGCCGCGCTGCTCAGTTCAAGCCCAGATGGAGGTAGCATTCGCTCGGCACATTACGGGCTGCTAGTGCCCTTTCTGATCTGGGCGGCGGCAGGGGCGCAGAGCCGCAAACCGCGAACCGCGAACCAAAAGGCGGATATTAGACAGGGCTTGCCATTGCGGCTGCGCGTCCTAGCAAGCGGGATGCTATGCGTTGCGATCAGCGGCTTTTTAATGCTGACACTTGTTCAGTATGAGATCGGCTCGACAACAGAGCCGCCGCGCGACTGGATGCTACGTAGCGAGCGCGATAAACTGCGCGATGCCTGGCTAAGGACGGTGCCGCCTGAGGTGCCGGTGGCGGCATCGCTCTTTCTAACACCACGGTTGTTGCAGCGCGAGACAATTTTTCTGGCGCGCTTTCCGGCCTTCATTGCGGTGCCCGAGGGCCACGAGGAACGCAATCTGGCGCAGGTGCAGTATGTCGTCGCCGATGCGCTGTTCGACTATCGGCTTGACCAGTGGGGCTTCGAACTGCCGCTTATCGAGCGTTTGCTTCAGAACAGCGACTTCGATCTGATCGAGCAGCGCGATGGGCTGCTGCTTTTTGCGCGCGAAGCGCTTCACCACCGTGCGCTGCCGCAGCAAGCACGCATGCTCGATCGGTCTTCGGAGATAGTGCAGACCTCATTCGACGGCCAGATCGGGCTGTTGGAAAGCTCGGTGGAACGGATCGCGGGGCGGCGCTACCGAGCACGATTTGTGTGGACAGCGCTGCACGATCAACAACAGAAACCACGTCTGCTTGCCGTCAGCCAACTCGATGGGGTGGCGCTGAGCCGTATTGTACATCTGCCGACACTGGGGTTGCTGCCAACGACGCAGTGGTCTCAAGGCACTGTGGTTGAAGAACGCTTCGAGTTCGAGGTGGCCGCCGAGCTAGCGCCCGGCAGCTACCCGCTGGTCGTGGCATGGTACGACAGCAGCGTTGTAGGTATGGCACTCGGCGGCACGATCGGACGACTCGGTGAGGAATTGGTCGTGGCAACGTTGGCGATCGAATAAGCAGCGCGCCGTATGTGACATACAGCGTGCAGAGTCTCTATGGTGTTTCCACGAGCGCGCGGCGCAGCACTTTGCCGATAAAGCTGCGCGGCAGCGCCGTTTTAAAGACCACTCTGGTGGGCATGGATTGTGGCTGGAGGCGACCGCGCAAAAATGTAAAGACCTCGTCTTCGGTGACGCGTTCGCCCTCGCGCACTACTACGAAGGCAGTAATCTCGACGCCATCAGCGCGCGGCACGCCGACCACGGCGGCGTCGAGGATCTTGGGGCTTTCGTAGAGTACCTCTTCAACATCGCGCGGGTAGATGTTGAAGCCGCCGGCGATGATCATATCTTTCTTGCGCTCGATCACTTGAAAGTAGCCGTCGAGTGTCATCAGCGCGACATCACCGGTGCGCAGCCACCCGTCGGGCGTGAGCGCCTCAGCCGTCTCGTCCGGGCGGTTCCAGTAGCCACGCATCATTTGCGGCCCGCGCACCAGCAGCTCGCCGATCTGACCGGGCGGAAGATCGACGCCGGTCTGTAAATCGACGATCCGCGCCTCGGTGTTGGGGAGCGGCAGGCCGATGCTACCCGCGCGACGTTTGCCGGCGAGCGGGTTGGCGTGCGTCGCCGGGCCAGCCTCGGTGAGGCCATAGCCCTCGACTAGGCGCGCACGTGTCAGGCGCTCGAAGCCTTCTTGCACTTCAACCGGCAGTGGGGCAGCACCGCAGAGGCACCCTTTGAGCGATGACAAGCCGTATTTGCGCAGGTCGCGCACTTCCGCAAGGGCAGCATACATGGGCGGCACGCCGGGAAACATCGTCGGACGCTCACGGCGCACCGTATGCAGCACGTTCTGCGTCTCGAACGTCGGCAGCAAAATCATCGCGGCGGCAAGGCTGATAGCAAAATTCATACTGGCGGTCATGCCGTAGGAATGTGAGAACGGCACTGCACACAAGATACGCTCTTGGCCAGGGGTGGCCCCCGAGAACCAGCGCGCGCCTGCAATGCATTGGCGTAGAGGCTAGTGTGTGCGTGCAAAACACCCTTGGCGTCGCCGGTGGTACCGCTCGTGTAGAGAATGACGGCGTCGGCGTCGGCGCTTAGATCAGGTAGCGCGATCGTTTTATCGTCGCCGATCGCTAGCAGGTGCTGTAGCCAGAGCGCAGCGCGGGCAAGCTCATCGGGGACACGATGACCTTCGCTCTCCTGGCGAAAGAGGGTGAAAAGTACACGCTGTGAGGACGGTAGGTACTCCTTTAAGTTCGTGAAGATCACTCGCTGGATCGCTGTAGTGGCCTGTACCGCGGCGACAATGCGATAAAAAATACTTAAGGAGACAACCGTCGACGCGCCCGAGTCGTGCAAATGGTGTTGAAAGGTTTCGGCATCGGAGAGCGGGTTGGAGAGCACAACGATGCCGCCGGCGAGCAACACACCGAAGTAGCAGATAACAACCTGCGGCACATTCGGCAACAGCAGCAACACACGCTCGCCGGGGCCGAGCCCGGCATCTACGAGGCCGCGCGCAAAACGACGTGCCTCGGCATAGAGCTCGGCATAACTGATACTGCGCCCGTAGAACAGAATCGCCGCTTTCTCGGGGAAGTCGCGCGCCGCAGCGGCGAGCAGCTCCGGCAGCGGCTGGGCCTCAATGATAAGCGAAGCGGGAACACCAGGGTCGTAATGGGCCAGCCATGGGCTATTCATTGCTACGATTCTACTTCCGCTAGTGCAACTGCGCTACGATTTATCTACAGGATTATCGCCGACAAAGTGCAATTGCGCTACGATTTATCTACAGGATTATCGCCGACAATCGGGATAGCATCGGTATCGCGCCAGCTCCGCGGGCCAACGAGAAAACGATCGATGTGGCGATTGACGGCATCAGGCCGTTCTAAGTGAACAAGGTGGCCCGTATAACGCACAGTATCGACACGAATATTCGGTATCTGGCGCTGCATAGCCTCGACCTGCTCGGGTGGCACCAGGGCATCGCGATGGCCAGCGATCAATAGCGTCGGCACGCTGATTTGCGGCAAGATCGCATAGCCATCCCAGCGGAAGAGCGTACCGGCCAGCACCCGCTGGATAACCATCGTCGGCGCATAAGTCTTAGGATAGAGAATGGGGCGCAGAAATTCGAGGTAACGTAGCGGCAGTGGGGCTTTAAACAGCGCCTCCTGCAGCGGCTGAAGTTTCATACGCGGGCCGGTGGCGATAAGGACAAGCTTGCTGACGCGTGCGGCATTGGCGGCAACAAAAGTCATCGCGATCGGCCCACCAAACGAGTGCGCCATCATCACAAAGGGTTCAGCGACCTGAAGGACGCTAAGCACCTGGGTGAGATCCCAGAGAAATTCCTCGAGCGAATAGGCCGAGTCGGGGACTTGGGATCGGCCATGCCCACGCAGATCGGGGGCGATCACGCGGTAGTTGGGCGCAAGCGCATCGACCTGTTTCTGCCACTGTACCGCACGGCCAGCCGCGCCGTGGACACAGACGATCGTTCCTCGACCGGGCGGGTTGAGCGGGCCGACGTCGATGACACTTAACTCAACCGGATGTGTGCCGGCAGTGCGGACGATGACACGATGTGTATCGAGATCGATCGGCATTGGTGGCTCCCCAAGGCTCTGCGCGCGAAAGCACGAAGGTGGTGATGCGTGATGCGAACAGCTCCGCCGGTCAAACAACTATGCCTCACGCTTCATACTATTTCACACTTCAATGAGCGCATTATATAGCAAGCCCACTTCATCTGTGAAAAAGCGAATACTGATGCAAATGCTGCGCAATTATGTTGCAAATTCTTGACAAAAGGTGTACACTGAGCTTGATTATTTAAGGGCAATTTCGAGCCCGCAACGCGCTACGGCCAGCATTCGCTCGTTAGCGCCTGGAAAGATAGCGCGCCATGCCTATTCAGCTGACACTTTGCAGCCTGTGTACGCGCAGTCGCCCGGAGATTGTGCGCAGCCTAGCCCAGCTGGCAGACGAATTCCCGAACGACCTGGCGATCGTCGAGGTCGAATGTATGGCCGCGTGTGACGAAGTGCCCGCGGTGATGATCGAGTACGATTTTT
>JAAUTF010000106.1 GCA_012031775.1 Candidatus Altimarinota bacterium
CATCCAGGTCAACCGCCGCCGCCTCGAAAACGCCTTCGACGGCCTCGTCTTTCGACAACGAAATCCTCTCCCAAGTCGGCCCCCGCCGTGAACTCCGGCCAGTCCATCTTCCTCTACGGTCCCCCCGGCAACGGCAAAACCTCCATCTCCGAACGCATCGTCGACGCCTTCGGCGGCGCCATCTTCATCCCCTACGCCATCGAGGTCAACGGCGCCATCATCCGCCTCTTCGACGAATACAACCACCACCTCCTCTCCGAATCCGACGACGACCCCCGCCTCGGCGAAAAATACGACCGCCGCTGGCGCCTCATCAAACGCCCCATCATCATCGTCGGCGGCGAACTCACCATGACCTCCCTCGACCTCATCTGGTCCGACGAAGCCCGCTTCTACGAGGCCCCCTTCCAGATGAAAGCCAACGGCGGCGCCTTCATGATCGACGACTTCGGACGCCAGCGCATGGACCCCAAAGAACTCCTCAACCGCTGGATCGTCCCCCTCGAGAAAAAAGTCGACTTCCTCACCCTCCACACCGGCGTCAAAGTCGAGGTCCCCTTCGACCAATTGATCATCTTTTCCACCAACTTGGACCCCAAAGACCTCGTCGACGAGGCCTTCCTGCGCCGTCTCGAACGGCTCAGTTTGCAGGCCCAGCGCACGCTGCGCGGTAATCCCGCGAGCGGCGAGCACCCCAGCCGCCGACGCCTGCCGACGAGTGTGTTCAGCGAACATCGGCCCTATAGCAGCGGCGACGACCTGCGCTACGTGGATTGGAACGCTTATGCGCGTCAAGATCATATTCTGCTGAAGCTCGGCGAGGCCGAGCAGGATGTGAATATTTTTTTGATGATCGATGCCTCGCGCAGCATGGCCTGGGGGGCAGCAAGCCAAGCTGCGCACGGCGCAGCGGCTTGCTGCCGCGCTGGGCTACCTGGCACTAGCACACAGCGACCGGCTGCATGTCGTGCCGTTCGCTGCTGGGGCACAACGCGCGTTTGGCCCGGCTCAGGGCAAGGCGCGGATGCTAGAAATGATGCGTTTTATCGAGGGCATTACACCCCAGCCACAAACTGATCTGCGAGCCGTCTTGCAGCAGCACGCGCGGCGCTACCCGCAGGGTGGCCTGTTGGTGGTGTGCTCGGACTTACTCGCCGCTGATGGATTGGCTGAGGGTTTACAGATGCTTTCGCCGCCGCGCTGGCAGGTGTTGGTAGCACATCTGCTTGATCCACGTGAGCTACGGCCGGAGTTGCAAGGCCCGCTCGAACTCGAAGACAGCGAGAGCGGCCAGCGCCTGCAGCTGACACTTGATGCAGAGACGCTAGCTGCTTACCGTAGCAATCTCACGCGCTGGCAAGAGAGCATCGCCGCTAGTTGCGCGCGGCGCGGTGCCACCTACGCTCAAATTCTCACAAATTGGCCGCTGGAACGCAAAGTTGTACCGTATCTGCGCGCACGCCGTCTTCTTAGCTGAGGTTACAGGTTAGGGCTGCATAGTATCTGTAAAGGCCGTGTAAGCTATTGCTCTAAAGCTCTTGTAATGTAAGTACTGCTGTAACCTGTAACCTCTACCTTGTACACTTTATGTCGTTTCTTGCCCCACTGGGCCTTCTTGCTCTTGTAAGCCTGCCAATTATTCTGCTGTTGCATCTAATGCGGGAACGGCGGCGGCGTGTAGTAGTGCCCTCGCTGCTGATCTGGCAGCTCCTACCACAACGCCAGGACTCGCAGCGTCGGCGGCGGCTGCCGGTGACGCTGCTGCTGCTGTTGCAGTTGCTTGCCGCTGCGTTGTTGGCCTTCGCCCTTGCCCAACCAGCCTGGATCGCGCAACTCTTTGTGGGTGAGCAGCACATAGCCGTGATTGTCGACACCTCTACGAGCATGGCGGCGACCGTGGGTGGGCAATCTCGGCTCGACGCAGCCCGTGCCAGAGTACGCGGCTTAGTCGGCGAGCTTGGCCCCGGCGATACACTGACGCTTGTTACAGCTGGCCCGCAGCCAGCGCTTATCGGGACAGCGAACCAGGAGCAGGCGGCGAGCCTGCTGGCGGCACTCAATACGCAGCGCGCCACTGGTACCGGCAGCGACATGCCCGGCGCGCTTTGCTCGCTGAAGCCGCGCTCGACGGGCGACGTAACGGGCGGATCGTGGTGCTGAGCGATGGCGCGCTGCCAACGCTGCAGAGCGATCTGGGTGAGCGTGTCAGCGCGCTGCCGATCGACTGGCAGTGGCTCGGCGGCCCGCTCGACAACCGGGCGATCGTGGCGCTTTCGGCACGCCAGCGCAGCAGCGACGGCAGTGCGTCGACCTACGTTTATGCCCGTATTGCCAACTTCGGCAGCACACCGCTTGCCGCCGATGTGCGGCTTTTGGCGATGGACAGCTGCTCGATACGCGCAGCGCTAGCCTGCCCGCCGACGGCATCGCTGAGTTAACGTGGACGCTGCCGCCAGGCATCAGCCTGCTGCGCGCCGAATTCGACGGGCGCGACACCCTACCAGTAGACGATAGCGCCAGCTTGAACATCGCGCCACCGCGCAGAACGCAGGTTTTGCTCGTCAGCGACAATCCGGCTTTGCTAGAACGCGCGCTAGCCGCGTTGCCCGGGCTGGATGTGTCGGTGATTGGAACAGCAGCTTACACTGGCCCCGCCGAGAATTTCAGTGCCGACCTGACGGTGTTCGATAGTGTGACACCGCTCGAATGGCCTGTAGGCGGCAGCCTGGTGATCGATCCGCCTGCGAGCGGGAGTAGCCTGCTCGCAGTTGGTGAGCGCCGCGATGTGGCCGATCCTGCCGATGCGCCACTGCGCGTGCAAGGCAATCTGGCCGACGGTCTGAGCCTGGGTGGGATCGACTTTGGTACCGTGCGCACGATCACACCGCCCGAATGGGCGACGGTACATGTTAGCCGTGGTGAGCAGCCGCTTGTTTTGAGTGGGCGCAGCGGACAGAGTGCAGTGGCAGTATGGGCCTTCGATCTGCAGGAGAGCAACCTGAGCAACCGCCTGGCCTTCCCGTTATTGCTGGCGCGCAGTGTGCGCGAGTTGGTGCCAGCACCGCCGCCAGGATCGGTCTTAACTGGTGAGCAGCTCGAACTCACGCCGAGCCTGCGCGCCGACGCGGTGGAGCTTGCCGGGCCTGATGGCAGCGTGAACCGCCTCCCGCTCGGTGACACACAGCGTGTCCCGTTCGTCGCTATGGTGCCGGGGGTGTATCGCGTTACCGAGTTCGCCGGAGCGACACCGCTTTATGAAACACAGCTGCCGGTGAACGCAGGCACCGCACGCGAGTCGGCGCTGCGCCCACAGCCGCTGCCGTCTACGATTGTGGTTGGTGTGCAGGGCGATAGCGAGGCCATCACCGCACAGCGCTCGGTTTGGCCCTGGTTAGCGGCGCTGGCCCTAGTTCTTGTGGTGCTCGAATGGCTTTACGTTCATCGTGGCAGCACACGCACCGCTTCGACAAAGGCGACATCCTAAATGGTTTTTCGTAACCCCCAGTTGCTCTGGCTGTTGTTGATATTGCCCACATTAACCTTGATCTGGCTCTGGCGCGGTGGGCGTGTGCAGCTCGCTGCGCTTATCCTTCGGCTCGGAGCAGTCGCGCTGCTGGTGCTATCGCTGGCCGAGCCGGTTATCGGTAGCCCGCCCCCGCCTCCACAGCCGACCGTTATCTTGCTCGATCAGTCGGATAGTCTGGGCGATGATGGCAAAGCTGCCTTGCGCGCGCGCGCCGCTGAGCTTGCGCGCGCGAGCACTGTCAACCCAACGCTGATCGCTTTCGGCGGCAATCTAGTACATGCCAATCTGGCGACGGACGCCGAAAGCACTACGCCATTTGTGTTGGTGAACGCGCCCAACCCGGCGGCCACCGATCTGGCTACGGCACTACGGGCGGCGCGCGAACTGCTGCCCCTTGGCGGCCGCGTGTTACTGCTCTCGGATGGTGTGCAGACCAGTGGTGATGCGCTGGCCGAGGCACAGTTGATGTCTGAAGTCGGTATCACTGTCGACATCTGGCCCACCGTCCCGGCGCTTGCCGCCGAGGTCGGTATCGCTGCGGTGAGCGCACCGCGCACCTTGCGCGTTGGCGAGGAATACCCGATCACGATCGATGTCGCCTACGACGACCCGACGGGCAATGGCGGGCAGGGCGCACGGCTACAGTTGTGGGAAGATGAACGGCTGCTCGGCGACCAGCAGGTGAACCTTATGGCGGGTACCGAGCAGTTCACCTTTCGTCACACAGCTAGCGTACCAGGCGTGGTACGGCTGCGCGCCGAGATCGTGCCGGAGGTCGATACCTTCGTCATCAACAATAGCTCGGCGGCAACAGCACTGGTGGCCGAACCGCCGCTGGTGGTGCTGGTGGAAGGGGTGAGTGGAGTAGCTGCCGAGCTACGCATTTCGCTCGATCGTGCCGGCGTCCAGAGCGAGGTTATCCCTGCCTTCGCGCTGCCCTCACGTCTTTCAGATCTCGATCGTTACGATGGTATCGTGCTAGTCGATGTGCCGGCCAATGCCTTGAGCCTCGATCAGATGACAAGCGTGCGCGAGTTTGTGCGTAGCGAAGGGCGTGGACTAGTGGCGATCGGCGGGCGCAACTCCTTCGGTCTTGGCTCTTATAAAGGCACGCCGCTAGAGGAGGCATTGCCGGTGGAGATGGACCCACCGCCGCGCCCGGAACGCAGCGATATCGCGATGCTGCTGATTATCGACCGCTCGGCAAGTATGACGGCAGCGCTTGGTGTCTCTAAGTTCGACATGGCGAAAGAAGCGGCGATTCTGGCGACCGAGAGCTTGCAGCCGAGCGATCGTATCGGTATTCTCTCATTTGATACCGGCACACTATGGGTGGTGAATTTCCAGGATGTTGGCGAAGGTGCATCGGTGGCGGGCATTCAGGAGCGCATTTTAAACCTGCCGAGCGGCGGCGGCACCGATATTGAGATAGCCCTAGCTGCTGGTCTGCCGGAACTAGCACGCCAACCTTCGCAGAACCGCCATGCCGTTCTACTAACCGATGGGCGCTCTTTCATCAACAATATGGCCTCGTATCAGCAGTTGGTCGAGACGGCGCGCGCAAGTAACATCACGCTCTCGACGATCGCCATCGGCTACGATGCCGACACTGAGTTGCTCGATCAGCTGGCGCAGTGGGGCGGTGGGCGTTATTACTTTGCTGAAAGCCCCGAGGATATTCCGCGGTTGACGCTACTGGAGAGCGAGATCGCCCGCGCCAACCCGGCAGTGGAAGGTGAACTGCGCGCCGATCTGGCGACCCCGCACCCGATCGTGCGTGATTTCGCCCCTTCTGAGCTGCCGCAGCTGGAAGGGTATGTCGCAACCACGCCACGTGACAATGCCGATGTGGTGCTGCGCTCGCCGGAGGACGATCCGCTGCTCGCGACTTGGCAGTACGGGCTAGGACGCGCGGTGGCGTGGACACCCTCAGCAGGTGCGCCATGGGCTAACGGCTGGCCACAGTGGGAGGGCTACGAGCGCTTTTGGGCGCAGGTAGTTCGTTATACCCTGCCCGAGCCCGACAGCGGGCCGCTTCAAGTGCGGTTGAGTCCGCGCGAAGGCGGCGCACAGCTACAGGTCGATGCGCTGCGCCCGGGCGGTGAACCGCTTGATCTGGCGGTGGTGAACGCGCGTATTGTGTTGCCCGACGGCAGCGTGCGCAGCGTGGACATCCCGCAGAGCGCGCCGGGTCGTTATGTGCAAGATCTTGCGCTGAGCACACCAGGTGGCTATGCGGTTTCAGTAGTGCTGCTGCGCGATGGCGAGCTGCAGCAGGCTGATATCGGCTATGTTCAACAGGTTGCAGAAGAATACCGGTTGGGCAGCGGTGCTGCAGCGCGTCTGCGGGGCGAAGAACTACTGGCTACTATCGCGGTGACGACAGGCGGTGCGGTGAGCCAGGAGCCGATCCTGACAAATGATGGCGAGGTTGCTCAAGTGCCGATCCCAACTACTGAACTCTGGCCCTGGCTGTTGGGCGCGGCGCTCGTGCTCTTTGTACTCGATATCGCAGTGCGACGCGGCCTGTTTGTGCGGTGATGGATGTGGGCGCGCGCGTACAGTCCGCAGGGGTGGAGGGTGCAGGGCGCAGCATGCTGCGCCCTTACGGTTTCTTGCGATGATTGATGAGGTTGTGGCTAGGGCGATCGACGAGCGCGTATTTCCTGGGGCGGTGGTGTATGTCGCGCGTAGCGGTACAGTATTACATCACGCGGCCTACGGCACGACGATGTATGATGATATCGGTTCGCTGCCGGTGACGCAGGAAACGATCTACGACATCGCTTCGCTGACCAAGCTATTTACTGCGACGGCGATCTTGCAGCTGTATGATGCGGGGGAGCTTGCACTCGATGACGATGTGCGGCGCTTTTTGCCCACGGTCGTCGCCGATGGCCTATGCATCCAGCACCTGCTGACGCATAGCTCGGGCCTCGATATTCGCCTGTCGACACTGCGCGATCTTTCGTCTGATGCGCTCTACAGCGCTATCGATGCCACACGCCCGCAACGCGTGCCGGGCACCTCCATTGCTTACACCAACGTCAACAGCACTCTGCTCGGACGGGTGATTGCGTGTATCACCGGACAGACGCTCGATGCTGCCTTGTTCGAGTTGATCCTCGCGCCGCTGGCGATGCAGAATACGGGCTTTAACCCGCCCGCTGAGCGCCACAGGCGTATTGCGCCAACAGAATGGGACGACGCCTGGCGTGGTGGGCTTGTCCACGGCCGTGTCCACGACGAAAGCGCCGCTGCACTCGGCGGTGTCGCCGGGCACGCTGGTTTGTTCAGCACCACGGCGGATCTGGCACATTTTGCTGAGCTGTGGCTGGCGCAGGGTAGTTGGGGTGGACGGCAATTGTTACGAGAGGCAACAGTTGTGCTGGCGCTGCGCGATTATACTGCGGCGTTAAATTCGCCGATCGCTGGCCGTAGTTACCGCAGCGGTCTGGGTTGGATGCTCGATCGAAGCGGCTTTATGGGCAAGACGCCGCTCGGGACGGCGGGGCATACCGGGTTCACCGGCCCAGTGATCGTCGTACAGCCTGCTCTTGGAATGACCGTGATTGTGCTGAGTAATCGCACTTACCCGCGTCGTACGTCACCGCCCTATCGCCACCACACTATTACTGCCGCCATTGTTGAAGAGGCACTGCTTGTTTAACAGCCGAGAGCGCGGAAATGAAGCATGTCTGGCCTTGGCGCTCTCGGCGTTCTCGGCGGTTCAATTAGAAGAGCGTGTTGGCGAGTTTACGGCGATACTGGGGCACAAGCGGATGTTCGTCGCCGAGCAAGGCGAAGGCTCCGAGCAGCGCCTTACGTGCGCCATCGTCGCGGAAGCTGCGGTCGTGGGCGACGAGTGTGAGCAGTTCGTCTAGCGCCTCCTGGTAGCGGCGGGCGTGTAGATCGCGCGCGGCACGGCGGTAGCGTGTCTCGAGATCACCGCTCTGCTCTGGCTCGTCGAGCACGGCGAAAAAGTCGCTGAGTGGTAGCAGTGCCTGGGCTTGCGCGTACTGCGGCGTACCGGTGGGAACATGCTTTAACAGGCCCATGCCCTCAGGGTCGCCCTGGAGGAAGAGCAGCCGCCCGAGCGCAAAAAAGGCCGGTACGTTCTTTGGGTCTTGCTCCAGCAACTGACGATAAAGTGCAACGGCGCGTTGTGGATCGCTGGCTTCGATCGCAGCGATGCTGGCTAATGCGTTATCGCCCGGTTCGCCCACCAGCTGCTTGAGCCAAGCGCGCACCTGGCCCTCCGGCAGCGCGCCGACAAACTCGGCTGCGATTTTACCCTCACGGAAGGCTTTTACCGCCGGGATGCTCTGAATACGAAAAGCAGCTGCGATGCGCTGGTGCTCATCGGTGTTGAGCTTTGCGAGCAACCAGGAGCCTTTGGCCTCTGTCGCCAGCCGTTCCAATGTCGGCCCCAGCGTACGGCAGGGGCCACACCAAGGAGCCCAAAAGTCTACTACTACCGGCACTTCACGCGAGCGCAGCAGCACATCGCGCTCGAACGTTGCCTCCGTCACATCGAACACCGGCGTCGGTGCATTAACTGTTTGTGGTTTCGTGATCATACTGTCGCTTCCTTTCAACAAAATGATGCCTCAAGCGAGATGGGTTGGAGGCAACCCGCCTCCGACCTGATGGTTTACAATTGTTTCCAAAGCCAATCGACCCATTCAGATTCGAGATCGGCGAGGCGTTTGCCGTACACAGCGAGGTAGTTCGCCGAACCAGCCGGGCGGCCGGTGGAGTCGCGGTAGACGGCGTCGAGCTTTTCGCGCCCATAGGTTGTGAGCAAGTATTCCACGAAAGAGGCCCATTCGTTGTAGATGTCGTTGCGCGTCGTGGTGCGGCAATCGGCTTCAAGGCTCGTGGTGAGCGGTAGCAGACGGCCCTCGCGCAGGGCTTGCTTGGCGCGCTCCTGGTAGAGGTAACGGCCCTGCTCGTCGCGGAAATAGGCGCGGCTGCCCCAAACGGCCATGCCTTCCAGCAGGATCACATCGGAACGTCGGTGATGATATTCGCCGTAGTAGTCGTGCTGGAGCTGGTGGAAGAACTCGTGCGCCAGGATAGCAAGGATGCGGTTTGGGTCGGTGTTGGGCTCGTAGAAGAGCCGAATAGTGCGCTCGTTGGAAAGCGTAAGCCCACGGATGGCACAAGCCCCGCTCTGCGCCGGTTCAAAACGCACGGCAATACGCCCGGTAAGTTCGGCGTTTAACTCCTGGCTGCCGGTGATAATCGAGCTTTCGGCAGGCAGTGCAAGATTACGGATCGTTTCGGCGCTCAGTGCGCCCGGCAGACGGTAGAGATCGAGGCTGTAGGTCTGCATCGCTAACTCGCCTTCTAGCTGTGGCGCTGGCTCGCCGTCGAGAAAGATCGGCGTGGGCACTGGCGTGGGTGTTGGCGTGGGTGTTGGCGATGGCACTGCGCTCATCGTGGGCGTGGCCGTTGGCACGCTGCGCACGAGCGGTGTGCGGGTGGGGGCAGCGGTCGCGCGGGCGGCGGGCGCGGCCTCAGCCACTGGGGCTACCGAAGCGCTTGTGCAAGCGGAGAGCGACATAAGGCCGAGCAGGAGAACGAGTATACGCATAGAATAATCTCAGTTTGTTGAGCCACCGACGACACGCAAGACATGCAGGCCAGCTGTGGCATAAAATACCCTTGCAGATTGACGCCCGCGATATTGCAATGCGCTGCTTGAGCAGTCTGCATATGGCATTATCAAGGCGAAAAGGAAGCGCCTCGTGCAAAGGATTCTACGCAACTACATTAGGTGTTATTCTGCGCCATTCACCCTGTAGCAGACTAAAATAGTGTTCGTCCCAGAAACGGTCGCGATGGTAGAAACGTTTGCGCAGGCAGCCCTCGTAGCTAAAGCCAAGCTGTCGCAGGAGATCTTTCGAGCGCTCGTTGTCCTCGTCGACAACAGCTTCCACGCGGTTGAGGCGCAAAGTTGTAAAGGCATAGCCGAGCACGGGCAAGAGTGCCTCACGCATGAGTCCACGGCCCCAGAACGTGCGCCCAAGCTCATAGCCAAGCTCAGCGCGCGTCGGGGTAACATCGAAATTGTGCAGGCCGCAGGAGCCGTAGTAGGTGTCGTCGAAGCGATCGACGAGCGCCCAGCGAATAGCGCGGCCCTCGGCAAACCACAGCTGCTGCGCGGCGATCAGTTCCTGGGAGTTGGCGATCGATGTATGCGGCACCATGCCGTAGTAATGCATAACCGCTTCATCGGCGAAGATCGTAAACATCGCGGCAGCGTCTGCGGGGGCTACTGCGCCGCAGACGCAGGCGCGCGGTTTGTAGCTCGGGGAACTGGTCGCCAAAAAGTGGTTTGTTCTGTTCAACCATACCTGCGCAGCTCCTGACGGATGAGCATACTATAGACAACTACCATCATCGTTGCGAAAGCGAACCATTGTAAGGCGTAGTTGAGATGCGGCCCCTCGTTTTGTACGCGCGGATCGTGTGGGCGCGGTAGGGCGCGCGTTGCTTGTTGATCGGGCAATTCTACAACATAGATCGGCAATAGTGGAGCATCGACTTGAGGCTGAATGAGTGGCAAATCGACACGTAGCCAAGCGTCGATGCGCGCCTCGCCGGGCAGAGCCAGGTCTTTGGGGGCGAGCGGGTTATCGGGGCGGCGCTGGCTCGACATGGCGATGCCTTCGAGCGTAACTTCGCGCTCGATCACAAACGGTGCCAGCGAATCAGGGCTACGCACATTTGCCGGCAGCCAACCGCGATCGACGATCACCGCATTAGCGCTGCCTCTGAGCTGCAACGGTGTGAGCAGGTGAACGCCGTCGACGCCGTCGTCGGACTTCTGGTTGCGCAGCACCACGCTTTCGCTGTTACGATAGGTGCCGCTGAGCCGCACTTTACGACCGACGAAATCGCCTGGCTCGATGGAGCCGCCGGTAAGTGTGATAGGATTCTGATTGAGCACGGCGCGGTCGGCGGTGTTGGCGGCCCTGCGCTGCCCAAGGCGGTCGAGTTGCCAAAAGCCGAGCGTAAGCAGACTGACAAAGATCGTAAGCGCAAAAATATGTTTGGGAATCCAGCTTCCCCGCAGGAGCGGATGCATAACCTCTCACTTTCTAGTTGGCTACAGTATACTGCCTTCAGCGCCAGTCTGCGTGGTGTTCTGAAAAACAGCACAACAGACCAGGGTGATGCGTGAGGCATCGGGGCGGCGTGCTCATAGAGAAGCTTCGCCGATGCTAACGACGATGGGATCGGCGATTTTGCGGGTATCATCGAGCGTCTCGGGTATCTGCACAAACTGGGCGTGGAGGCGATATAGCTCTCGAGAGGTGTGGTTTCGCCGAGGTAGCGCGGGCAGCGTTGCTACTATGCCGCCAATCATGCCACCCCGCGTTCTTCGACCTGATCTTCGGCGAGGCCAGGCCAGGTTTTGCAGAAGCCCGCACACATGAGATGCGGCTGGCTATCGTCTGTGCCGCAGGCGAGGCCCAGTTCAGCAGTCATTTCCAGGAGATGCTCAGCGAGGAGATGCGCGGCTCCTCCTTCGCCATCATCGCGACGCGTGAAGAGGCGCTGACGCGGTTGGGTGCGCGTTGAGGGCAGAGGGCGCAAAAAAAGAACCTTTGCGTCCTCTGCGGTTCAAAAAGACTAATACCCCTCGGGCGCGCGGTAGCGCTCTAAGTTCTGGAAACGCGTCGTGCGCGCCTCGAAGCGCAGCGGTACGATACCGAGCGGCCCGTTGCGGTGCTTCGCCATGTGGATCTCCGCGATGCCCTTCTTGTCCGTATCCTTGTCGTAGAGCTCTTCGCGATAGATAAACATCACGATATCCGCGTCTTGCTCAATGCTGTTGTGAGATACTATATCATTAACAATAAAGTTATGTAGCCTGTCGACCGTCAGGTCATACACGGCCTCTTCGCCAGCGGGTTCAATGCTAACGATCTCGTCCCAGTAGACATCGCTTTCCGCAAGCAGGCGCAGCTCATCGCAGCCCACTGCCTGGGCCACGTGTAAGGCGCGCTCACGGCTAAGGCTCTGGTTGTAGAGTGTAGTGCCACAGTAGGCGGTATCGATCGCCGCCTGCATGCGCCGGGTGGTGATCGCCATTGTCTGCATTGCCGGTACAACCATTGAGCGCCAGATAGCGCGTGGAATGACGTCACGGTTGGTGTCGCTTATGAGTACCTGTGAGGTGCTATTGAGACGGCGTGGTAGTGCCAGGTGTCGCCCGGGCGCAAGCGAATCGAGCCGTTGCCAGCCGTTGATGGTGAGAAATTTATGGTTGCCAGTGGCACGGATCATGCGCCCCAGGCGTGTTGTCAAACGATAGACCGGTTTCACCCCTGTGCAGAAGGCCTTTGTTACTGCACACGGCTCTAGTTTCCATATCTCGGTATTCACCGCCAGCACATTGAAGCCAGTTTTTCCGACGAGCGCGTTGATTCGCCGGTAGCGGCCCTCATCTGGCAGATAGACCAGGCTCTCCCCCGTCAGGCAGCCCGACTCGCGTAAATCGCTCAGCATCGGCACATGGCTCTGGCGGCCCTCGACGGCGCGTGAGAGCTGCGAGAGCGCGATCAGCGGCACGTTGAGTTCGCGCGCCAGCGCTTTGAGCCCGCGGCTGATCTCGCTGACCTCCTGCACGCGGTTGTCGCTGCGGCGGCCCGACATCAGCTGCAAATAGTCGATCATCACCAAGTCGATGCCGTTCTCGGCGTGGAGCCGACGCGCCTTGCTGCGCACCTCGGAGATGCTGAGGCCGGGTGTATCCTCGATATAGATCGGCAGCTCGGAGAGCACACCCCATGCCCTCCAGCGCGAGCTGCAGCT
>JAAUTF010000107.1 GCA_012031775.1 Candidatus Altimarinota bacterium
GGCTGGCGGATGGCACACAGAGCAGCATACCGCCCGGTGCGGCAAAGGCGTTGTGGGTGCGCTGGCGCGCCAGATGCGCGCCGCCTGCGCGGGATCGTCGGCACGAGTCGCGAGCAGAATGCCGCTATCGGCGCTGTAGAAAGCCGGAAAACGATCGGTGCCATAGCCAACAAGCGGCACACCGACCGTCTCAAGATATTCGATAGTGGCCGACAGATCGAGAATGGCTTTAGCTCCAGCGCACACTACAAGCACTGGACTGCGCGCTAGTTCAGTCAGGTCGGCGGAAACATCCCAGCTTGTGCTGGCACCACGATGCACGCCACCAATACCGCCGGTAGCGAAAACTTCGATGCCGGCAGCAGCAGCAAGCGCCATCGTTGCAGCAACCGTAGTTGCACCATCACGGTGCTGGGCTATCGCTGCGGCGATGTCGCGCCGTGAGAGCTTAAGCACAGCCCGGCTCTGGGCGAAGCGCTCGATCTCCACCTCAAGCATACCGATCGTCGGTACGCCCGCCACAACACCGATAGTTGCAGGCACGGCCCCACCATGCCGCACCTCCGCCTCCAGACTATAGGCCAGCGCGAGGTTGTCGGTGAGGGCAGGCCATGGCTGATCACCGTGCTTTCGAGCGCCACAACGGCCTGCCCGTCGTCGAGGGCGCGGGCTACCTGTTCGGAGATGCGGAGCATAGAAATCCTTTATGTGGGGGCTGAGAACGAAAAAACCTAGAGCGTAGTGCGTAGTGCGTAGCGTGCAGCGTGTCGTTCTGCGGCAGCTCACGACTCGGGCCGGGTATAGTAGCGACACAGGGCACAAAGCCGGCGTTTCACAGTTCACGCTTCCGCGTCATGGAGTACACCTCACACGTCATGCTGTACATTGCACGCGTTACATGCGGAAGACGCCGAAGCGAGTCGGTTCAATGGGGGCGTTGGCAGCGGCAGCGAGGCCAAGCGCAAGCACAGTACGCGTATCGACCGGATCGATGATGCCATCGTCCCAGAGGCGGGCACTTGAGTAATAGGGGCTGCCTTCGCGCTCGTATTTTTCGAGGATGGGCGCTTTAAAGGCCGCTTGTTCCTGGGCCGTGAGATCCTGGCCGCGCGCGAGCAAGTTCTCGCGGCGCACGGTGAGTAAGACGTTTGCGGCCTGGCTGCCGCCCATCACACTAATGCGCGCGTTGGGCCACATCCAGAGCTGGCGCGGCTGGTAGGCGCGCCCAGCCATACCATAGTTGCCAGCCCCAAACGAGCCGCCGATAATTACCGTGAATTTTGGCACAGCGGCGCAACTCACGGCGGTGACAAGCTTGGCCCCATCTCTGGCTATGCCGCCGTTCTCGTACTGACGCCCAACCATAAAGCCGGTGATGTTCTGCAAAAAGAGCAGCGGGATGTTGCGCGCGCAGCAGAGCTCGATGAAGTGGGCACCTTTTAAAGCACTTTCACTGAACAGAATGCCGTTGTTAGCCAGGATGCCCACGGAAATGCCGTGGATGTGAGCGAAACCGCAGACTAGTGTGGTGCCATAGCGCGCTTTGAACTCAGCGAAGCGACTGCCGTCGACAATGCGCGCGATGATCTCGCGCACATCATAGCTCTTGCGCGTGTCGCGCGGGAGGATGCCGTACAATTCGTTGGCCGCGTAATGGGGATCTTCAGCAGCTTGCAGTGGCCAGGGCGAGCTGCGACGCGCGCCGAGGTTCGCCACAATATCGCGTACGATAGCGAGCGCCTGCACATCGTCGTCGGCGAAGTGATCGGCCACGCCGGAGAGTCGGGTGTGAACATCGGCACCGCCGAGATCCTCGGCGCTGACTTCTTCGCCAGTAGCGGCCTTTACAAGCGGTGGGCCACCGAGAAAAATCGTGCCCGTTCCCTTAACGATCACAACTTCATCGCTCATCGCCGGCACGTAGGCTCCACCAGCGGTGCAAGATCCCATCACGGCGGCGATCTGCGGAATGCAGCGCGCCGACATCTGCGCCTGGTTGTAGAAGATGCGCCCGAAATGATCACGGTCGGGGAAGACTTCGTCCTGGCGCGGTAAAAAAGCACCGCCACTATCTACAAGGTAGATGCAGGGCAAATAATTTTCCTGTGCTATCTCCTGGGCGCGCAGATGCTTTTTTACTGTCAGCGGGTAATACGTGCCGCCCTTGACAGTTGCATCGTTAGCAATAACGACGCACTCGCGGCCGGCAATGCGCCCGATGCCGGTGACGATGCCGGCGGCGGGCACATCGTCTTCGTAGACATCGTGGGCGGCGAGCGCGCTGAATTCCAGAAAAGCGCTGCCCGCGTCGAGTAGTGTAGCGATGCGGTCGCGCACAAGAAGCTTGCCGCGCGCCAAATGTTTCTGGCGTGCGTCTGCACTACCGCCCTGGGATGCCGCCACTAAGCGCTCACGCAGCTCAGCGGCCAACGCGCGATTGTGGATGGCGTTAGCCTGGAATTCGTCGCTGCTTGTCTGGATATGGGAATGAATTGTTGCCACGGTAGGACTCAGGATTCAGAAGGTACGCTGATATCGACAAAAAGCTCGCTGACGGCGCAGCTGAATTCGGGCAGCATGGGCGAGTCGAGGGTATCGCCTGAATTGAGCGTAGCCGCCACGACATAGGCGGCCTCGGCGGGGCGATACACCGTGACCTGGCGCGCAAAGCGGTCGATCAGCCAGTACTCGCGCACCCCCCAGTAGGCGTAGCGGGCTGGCTTGAGTTGGCGGTCGCGTTTTTCGTTTTTTGTACCTTTGGAAAGCACTTCGACAGCGAGATCAGGCGGGCCGTAAAACTTGCCGTCGGGGTTGCGGTGCGCGGCCAGGCGCTCCTTGCTGAACCAGACCACATCGGGTGCCATGGCTTCGTCGGCGGCAAAGATGATGCCAGGCGCGCTGATCGTTAAGCCGCCCTGCTGCGTCTGACGGTTCCAAAGAAACAGCTGGATTAAGATAGCGTCGGCAATGATCTGATGCTCCATATGGGGTTGTGTTGTCACGTGCAACTCTCCCTCAATCAGTTCGTAGCGATTGCCGTCGCCCTCGGGGAGCCCTTCGAGATCGTCGACGGTGAGGCGCGTCGAAATGATGGTCATGGCAAGTCTCCTTCGGAGGTATCGGTGCTGCGCCGGTTACGCAGCAAACGCAGTATCACATCTTACAGCATCGTTTTCAGCTCTTCGGCGGCTTTGCGCGTCATGCCAGGGACAGCAGCAAGTTCTTCGACACTCGCCTGGCGAATGGCATCGAGCGAGCCAAAGGCCTTGAGCAGCGCGCGTTTGCGTTTGGGGCCAATATGCGGGATGTCTTCCAAGGGAGACTTAAAAGTCTCTTTTGCGCGCAGCTTGCGATGATAGGTGATGGCAAAGCGATGCGCCTCTTCGTCGATGCGTTGGACGAGATGCAGCGCCTTGCTATCACGTTCCAGCACCACCGGCTGCGCATACTCGGGCCGCACCAGATCGAAGCGATTGCGATCGACACCTTTGGCCACGCCGACAACCGGAATATGGCCGAAGCCAAGCGACTGGAGCGCGTCGAGGGCCGCGTTGAGTTGGCCGCGTCCGCCGTCGATCAGCAGCAAATCGGGCAGATCGACCCACTTATCGAGGGCCTGAACCGCCTCATTCGAGGACACCGGCAGATCGATGGTACGTTCGACCTCTTCGGACGTCGCATCGTCTGCATGGCGCTCGACATTCTCAAGACTTTCTGCAGTTGAAAGCGCAGCGGCGGCGCGCTTAAAGCGACGGCTGATCACCTCGTGGATCGAGGCAACATCGTTGGCACCTACGACTGTCTTGATCTTAAAGCGGCGATAGGCGCTCACCTTGGGCTCACCGCGCTCGAAGACGACCATACTGGCCACCGAGTTCTGGCCCTGAGTGTTAGAGATGTCGTAGCACTCGATACGCTGCGGCATATCCGGCAGATCGAGCAGATCGCGTAACTGGCTAAGCCCGGCGACGGCGCGCTGCTCGCTATTAAGCCACTGCAGCTTGATCTCTTCGAGCTTCTGCTGCGCATTGCGTGCGGCGAGCTCGATCAATTCCTTCTTCTCGCCACGGCGCGGTACGCTCAATTCAACTTTATGGCCAGCACGATGCTGGAGCCAACTAGCGATGATCTGCGGCTCCTCGATATGATCGGCGAGCAGCAAGTTCGGCGGAATATCGGGCGCATTATCGTAAAATTGGGTAAGGAAAGAGGCGAGCAGCGTCGCATCGCTCTCATCATCGGTACCCTGGAGGGTAAAAGGCTCGGCGTTAACAAGCTTGCCGCCGCGCACGAAGAGCACCTGCACCACGGCGCTGCCCTCCTCGCGGGCGAAGGCGATCACGTCCTGGTCGGAATCGACGGTGCGCAGCACTTGCTGGCGTTCAAGCACCTTTTCGATCGCACGCAGCCGATCGCGTAAGTATGCGGCGCGCTCGAAATTCAGCTCCTCGGCGGCCAGATCCATCTGGTGGCGGATGTCGCGCGCAATCTGGTCGCTTTTGCCTTCAAGAAAACGACAGACAGCATCGACGGTGGCGCGGTATTCTTCCTTGCTCACCAGGCCGGGCACACAGGGGCCAAGGCAGCGTTTCATGTCGTAGTAGAGACATGGCTTGCCCTGGCGGCGGTGGCTCATAAACTTGCTATCGGGGCACGAGTAGGGCGGGCGGAAGGCGAAGAGCCGGTTGAGCAGATCGAGGGTGCGGTAGACCGAACCGGCGCTGGCATAGGGGCCGAAGTAGCGCGCACCGTCTTCGACGATCTTGCGCACGGTAAAAATGCGCGGCCACTCGTCTTGCAACGTTATCTTAATAAAAGGGTAGCTCTTATCGTCCTTCAGCAGAATATTGTAGCGCGGGCGATGCTCTTTGATCAGGTTCATCTCAAGCAGCAGCGCTTCAAGCTCGCTCTGAGTGACAATAATGTCGAAGTTGGCGATATGGGTGACAAGGCGCCGTGTCTTGGCATTCAGGCCGCGCGGCGAGCCAAAATAGGAGCGCATGCGGTCGCGCAGGCTCTTGCTCTTGCCGACGTAGAGCAGCTGGCCCTGGGCGTCCTTCCAAAGATAGACGCCGGGCGCTTGGGGCACGTTTCTGAGGCGCTCTTCAAAGGAGGCCTTGTCATCGATAGCAGATGTTGATAGATCGGGCATAAAAAAATATGTACATATTTGCGAATACGGCTCATTGTATACCTCTGGTGGGGGCGCGTCAATTAACACCCTTTTGCCTCCAGCAGGGTGAACAGTTAGAGTCTATCGTTGCTCTGGCAGCTTTGCTGCAGAGCAACGATAGACTCTAACCTTCTTGCCTGTGGGCGTGATTCATCGGGATGTAATGGGGGGCGAGTATACTCGGCCCAGACGCTTCAGTACGAAGGAGATAGGAATGACGAGCCTTGCAGATACGGCGGTGACGCGGGCCAAGAAGCGAAATGATGGTACAGAGCGGCGTTTCGATCCGACGCCAGGCAAGGTGCGCTACTCGGCGCGCTGGCTCGGCCTGGGGGCGGTGCTGAGTAGCCTTGCGGGATTGGGCGTGCTGAGGCGCAATCCCGCGCTGCTCGTTGCGCTCGGGCTCTTAAGCGCGCTTGTAGCGGCCTACGCAAGCAGAGTGGAGCCACGCAAACCGATTTTCGAGCGCCGCACGTTGCGCTTCCCGCAGCTGCCGCGTGAACTCGATGGCCTGCGTATCGCCTTGATCGGCGACATGCACCTTGGCCACGCCTTTGCCGCCGAGAACACGCGCTGGGCGGTGCAGCAGGTGCTTGATGCCCAACCCGACCTGATCGCGCTGAGCGGCGACTTCGTCAGTTATGCTGCAAATATCTCTGAACTGCCAGGGTTACTAAACAAGCTCCAGGCACCGCTGGGGGTTTTCGCCGTACCCGGCAACCACGACCATTGGGAGGGCGTAGACGAGATCCGCAGTGTGCTGGAGCGGCCCGATTTTAGCTTCCTGCTCAACAGCAACCGACGGGTCGAATGGCGCGGGGCACGTTTCGTTGTCGCCGGCATCGACGATGTCTGGCACAATGACCACGACCTCGATCTGGCACTGGCCGGTGTTTCGCCGGGAGCGTTTACGATCTTACTGGCGCATGCACCAGATGTCGCAGACGAAGCAGCGCAGCGTGGTGTGGATCTACAGCTCTCCGGTCACACGCATGGTGGGCATATTCGTCTGCCAGGGCTGGGGGCGCTGGTGTTGCCGCGTCACGGGTGGCGCTATTCGATCGGGCACATTTTTGTTGGCGAGATGCAACTCTATATCAGCCGTGGCATCGGCGGCTTCCCGCTGCGGTTGGGTTGCCCGCCCGAGGCCACATTGCTCACGCTCAGGCGCAATTGAAGCGTCGAGCGCAGCGCGCTGCGCGTGTCGTAGGGCAGTGGACGCGGCGTGCTGCGTCCTTAGACATAGTGCGCCAGGACGTAACCGTGCTGGCGCACGCCAAGTTCAGGAACGGGGTTGTGCTGGTTAGTGGTGGCGGTGCCGCTACCACTAACCAGCACAACTGGCTTTTTTGAAACCTTGTCTTACGATGTTGAGCTGGGTTATAATGCTTGCGAGACGGATACACAGAGCATATGGAGCGCAAGCATGGCAGATAGCAGTGAGTTAGAGAGCATTTCGCCGCTAGATGGGCGCTATCGGCGCGATGTAGTTCAGCTTGAGGCGTATTGTAGCGAGGCAGCGCTATTTCGCTACCGTGTGCAGGTTGAAATTGAGTATCTGATCTTTCTCACGCGTACACGCAACGCCGGGTTTGCTGGCAAACTTGAGGCGCAGCAGCAAGCACAACTGCGCGAGCTCTACCGCAATTTCAGCTCCGCCGATGCGCAGGCGATCGCGGACTGGGACCGCCGGGTGAACCACGATGTTAAGGCTGTCGAGTACTGGCTGCGCGAGCGACTCGATGCCTTGGGGCTTGGCAATTGGAAAGAAGCAGTCCATTTCGCGCTGACTTCGGAGGATGTTAACAATCTGGCGTACGCGCTGATGGCGCGTGAGGCACGCGACCGGGTGCTGCTGCCAGCCTTACAGCAGTTGATCGCACGATTGCGCGAGTTGAGCTGGGGCGAGGCGGAGACAGCCATGCTGGCGCGCACGCACGGCCAGGCAGCAACGCCGACCACAATGGGCAAGGAACTAGCGGTGTTTCGCGCCCGGCTGCAGCGCGCCACCGCCGATCTCGCTGCTATTGCGCTCACTGGCAAACTTAACGGTGCAACTGGCACTTATGCTGCGCATGTGGCGGCGCTACCCGAGATCGACTGGCTGACCTTCAGCCGTGGTTTTGTGCGCACTTTGAGTCTGGAGCCAGTGCTGCTGACGACACAGATCGAGCCGCACGATACGCTAGCCGCGCTTTGTGATGCGCTTAAACGCACCAATACAATCGTGATCGACCTGGCGCAGGACTGCTGGCGTTATATCAGCGATGGCTACCTTGTGCAGGCCGCGCAGGCAGGCGAAGTGGGCTCGTCGACCATGCCACACAAGGTAAACCCGATCGACTTTGAGAATGGCGAAGGCAACCTGGGGTTAGCAAATGCGCTGCTGGAGCATTTTAGCAGTAAGCTACCTGTCTCGCGCTTGCAGCGCGACCTGACGGATAGCACGGTGCTGCGCAACCTGGGGGTGGCCTTTGGCTACAGCCTGCTGGCCTACCAGCGCGTACTAAAAGGCCTGGGCAAAGTGCGCGTTGATCGCGAGCGGCTGCGCACCGATCTGGTGGCACACCCCGAAGTTCTGGCCGAGGCGGTACAAACGATCCTGCGGCGCGAGCGCTACGCCGAACCCTATGAGGCGCTGAAGCGGCTCACGCGTGGCCAAGCGCTGACTATGGCTGATCTAGAGCGCTTCGTCGACACATTAGACGTTTCTGATGACGTGAAGGCCGAATTACGACGATTACAGCCCGAGCATTACATTGGCCTGGCGGCGAAATTGGCACGCTTGGAGTGAGGGACAGAAGTCAGGAGGCAGAAGTCAGGAGGCAGAAGTTGTGAACACACCGTATGGGGAGCGGCATGCACCAGGGCAGGCCGGCCCAGCCGATACAAAAAGTGCGGTAGAAGCACGAGCAGCGTGCTGTTGTTGCTCATACTGAATTCTGACTCCTGAATTCTAAAAGAATTCGCACAAGCTTTCGATTCGTTAACAAAAGATTGGAATCGCTGCATGGCTTTAGAAAGCCATGAAATTAAAAGTGGAAAGCGAAAATGGCGATTTTTGGCTTTCTTATGAGGAAAGGCACTTGACAAGTGCTGTATACTGCATTGCAAAGGGATATGTACGATTGAGTCGCACTTACTTCAATCGGTCAGGAGGAACTTCACCGATGCAGAAGACGGATTTTATCAAGGCCGTCGCCGAGAAGACGGGGCTTTCGCAGAAAGAGTGCAAGATGGTGATCGACGCTTCACTCGATGTGATCGCGGAGACGCTTGCAAAGGGCGAGAAAGTAACACTGACCGGGTTTGGCACGTTCGAGGTGCGCTCGCGCCAGGCGCGCGAGGGTGTGAACCCGCAGACGCGTGAGAAGATCAACATCCCGGCGACAAAGACGCCTGGTTTCAGCGCAAGTAGCACGCTCAAGGACGCTGTCAAAGGGTAGTTTTAAACGTAGAGAACGCGGAGGGCGCAGAGGTTTTATACCTCTGCGCCCTTTGTGATTTCAAGCATGGTTGAGGAAAGGATCTGCACTAGTTAGTTTGGCGCTTCGCCGCAATAACTAGTGCAATATACTTTTCCAAAGGTGTATTTACGGGATTGTAACGGGCGCAGCCGTGAGCACCCAGTCGTTATAGAACTGCTGCAGATCGCAACGGCAGCTGGTTTGGGCAGCGTTCAGCAAGCCAGTACCGCTGCCCTCGCGGTAGCGATGCTCACTGTAATAGCGCTGTAGTGTGGCATAAAAGCCTCATCGCCGATGCGAGTGCGCAAGGCCTGGAAAAGAGCGCACTTTTAGCGTAGACAATGGCGACATAGTTGCCCGGCAACTGGTCGGGAGGCGTATTAAGCGGAGCATCACGGCCGTTCGCGCGGGCACGGCGATACGTGTCGCGGAAAGCATCGAGCTCGCCCTCGGCGGCAACACGGTCACCGAGCGCCTCGAAGTAGACAATCTGCGAGTAGCTGGCCAGCCCTTCATCGAGCCAGGGATCGCGCTGCGCATCGTTGCCAACAAGGCTGTACCACCACTGGTGACCGATCTCGTGGACGACAGTGGTCAAGAGACCGCGGCTATTGGTAGCATAGAGGCGCTGCTCGATGAGCACCGCGCCAGGGTATTCCATGCCAAGAAAGTTCGTCAGCGCAGCCTGGATGATCTCAAGCTCGGCGAGCGGGTAGGTACCATAACGTGCGTTATAGGCGCGCAGAGCATCTTCGCCAGCGCGTAGGCTGGCCGCACCGCCGGCCTTGTTGCCGGGCTGATAGTAGGTCACAATGCGTGTACCATCGACGGTCGTACTAGCCTGATCAAGGCCTTGCACCGCGCCAAGATAGAATTCGCGCTGCGGCCCACTAACATAGCGCTCGCGGCGTGCGCCGCCATCGAGCGGCTGCTGATCGATACGTACGCCGCTTGTAACCAGATTCCAGGCGGCAGGTGCGTCGATCGTCACATCGTAGAGCGCGACCGACGAGACCGTAAAATCGCCACGGCTGGTGATAGCGCGGCGATCCCACTGGCCATCGGCGCTGTAACGTGCTAGCATCGGGTAAAAGGAAGCAATTGACCAGACGCCAGCTTCCATATTGAAGGCACCGAAGGTTTCATCACTGGCATTACGCGGTGTACGCGCTAGAAAATCCAACTCGATGCGCACGCTCGCCCCCGGCGCAAGCGGCTGCGCCAGGCCCACGCGCAACGCAGTCTCGGCGACCTCGGCGGCAAAAGGAGCATTCTGTCCACCAACGCGTGCCGCATCGACGCGTAATCCACCGCCAAAATCGGGGTGATTGGGGTAAAGGCGGAAATAGATCGTGTCGAGCGCGACCGTCGCGCGGTTGGTGAATTCGACGAGCAGCGTGCCGCTTACGCTGAGCGCCTGTGGATCCATGCGCAGATTGAGCGTATAACGATCCCAGGCGGCGGCATCAGCGAGGTCGGCGTGAAACGCGGGCAGCAGCGCGGCGCGCTGGGCTGCAACATCGAAGGCCGGCGGGGCGGGGGAAGGTGAAGGTGGGACAGTAGTCGGCGTAGGGCGCGCGGTACCGACAAGCGGTACGGCAACTTTGACCGCTGTGGCGGTGGGCAGTACGGAAGGGGTGGGCAGTGGTGCAGGCACGTTCGTAGGCGCTACGGCGGAGGCCGACGGTAGGATAAGCGCACTAGTAGCCGAACAGGTAGCGAGCACAAAAAGCAGCGCTAGCAGCGCGAAGATCAGCGGGCGAACAGGGCGCATAGAAACCTCGGGGAGAGTTTAGGAGTCCATCACAACGGTTTGACCGCATGTGGGATACTGAAGATATTGTAGATCTTTGAAGAGGGGTGTCAATAGCAGTTGAGGCGGGTAGGGCAGGGATACCCTACCCCACCAGGCTTTTACCGGACAACGCCGACCGTATCGTCGAGGATAGCATCCTCGAGTATGGCGTCGGTGAGGTCGGCATCGGTGAGGTCGGCACCGGCGAGGTTGGCCTCGCGCAGGTTGGCACCAACGAGGTTGGCAGCGACGAGCTTGGCACCGTTCAAATTGGCGCGCCCGAGGTTGGCGCGGCTGAGGAAGGCGCGATGCAAGTTCGCGCCGCTGAGCGAGCAACTGGCGAGATTAGCATCCGAGAGATCGGCGTCGGTGAGATCGGCCTCGCTGAGCGTCGCCTCAGTCAGGCTCGCGCCGATAAAGTTCGCCTCTTTAAGCTCAGCGCGGATCAGGCTTGCGCCGTTAAGATACGCACTGCTAAGATTGATGCCGTCCATCAGGGCGAAATCCAACATGGCTCGGTTGAGGCGCGCGCGCTGAGGTTAGCACGGCTGAAGTTCACCATCTTGGTCTCGCGCAGTTGAATCTCGTCGAGGTTTGCGCCGACGAGATTGGCCTCGCGCAGATCGACCCCGCTCAAGTTGCTCAGGCTGAGATTTGCGCCATAGAGCTTTGCACCGCTAAGATCGGCAGAGGTCAGGTTGGCGCGGCGCAGATTAGCCCAAGTGAGGTTAGCGTACTCAAGGTTCGCGCCGCTGAGATCACTGCCGCGCAGATCGGCCTCTTCAAGGTCGGCGCGAGTGAGGGTAGTAAAATACAGGCGGGCGTCGCGCAGATTGGCCCAGCTCATGTGAGCATCGAAAAGATCGCAGAAGCTCAAGTTTGCGCGAGCGAGATTGGCATCGCTGAGACGAGCGCTGCGTAAAGTGGCCTCGCTGAGGTTAGCACCGCTGAGGTTAGCACCGCTAAGATTGGCATCGTTGAGGTCGATGCCGACGAGCCAGAGCGGGCCGGGGCGATTGATCAGGTCGAAGAGCTTTTCAGCAGAAAGCGCGGCCATGGGAGTCCTCCTGCAACTACTTCGGTGCTTTGTAAATGAGCCAGACGCTTGCGGGTGCGCCCGTTGAGCGACAGGCAGCCTGCTCGACGTTGAATTCCTTGCCGCTTTGCCAGCGTAGTGCCTCTTGAATAGCACCCGTCTGAATATATCCCATTGGCTCATCGGACTGCTTGCCAGCGCTGATCGGATCTTGCACATCGATATAGGCCCAGGCGTCGCCGCGGTCTTCGAGGGAGAGGGCGCGATCTTGACCAACGGCCTGAGCGAGGCGGCGAAAACCGAGCTGCATTGCGGAGAGGCCCATCTTGATCTGGGTGGAAACCGGCAGCACCTTAGCGGCAAGCAGCGCGGCGGTGCCAAAAAGAGCACCCTGATAGTCGATGGCGTAACGCGCGCTCTGGCGACCGATACGCAACGCCATGCTGCGCGCGGGCCGCCCGAAAAAATTGAGCAGCCCAGCGTTAAACGCCGCATAATCGGCAAAGCGCAAGTCGGTGCTGGCCTTAAGCTGTTCGGGCGGGTAGTTGTTGATCACTCGTTCAAGACCAGCTTCGCGCAGCACCACCGCGAGACCATTTTTGCCGATCACCTCCTCGGTCGCCAACAGGGCCCAGCGCATGTACGCGTCTACCAGCCAAAGATCGCTTGCGGGGTCATGCTCAGACTTGTCTTTGATCTCCATCGCTGGCCTCCGTCAGAGAAGAGATTGCAGCTGCCAG
>JAAUTF010000108.1 GCA_012031775.1 Candidatus Altimarinota bacterium
GCTCAAGCGCAAGCAGGCCAGCGCTGATCAGGCGCACATTCTCGATCGTTTCATCACGAAAATTGGTTGTGAAATGCGCTAAGATCCATGGGTTGGAATTCAAGGGTTGGAATTCAGCAGCCAGAAGCCCCGCTCAGGAGAGAAGGCTTGTTATAGCATAGCGTGCTGATGTGCTCCCTCATATTATCGACGAACGGCGCTGACACAGCGCTCTTCTGAATCCTGAATACTGAATCCTGACTTCTAATGCTGTGCCACACCGTGGAGTCGGTCGGCGACAGCCGAGAGCATGCCAGCCGAGTCGGCGATCTGGCGCGCACCCGAGGCCGATTGGCGCGAGACCTCGGCGATCTCACGCATCGTTTCCACCACCTGCTCGCTGGCGCTCTGCTGCTGGGCCGTAGCCAACCCGATCTCAGCCGCGCTCTGCGCGGTGCGTTCGGCGACCATGACGATATTGTCCATCACCTGGCCGGCACGATGGGCGAGATCGACGCCGCGCTCGACCTCTTTGCTCCCTTCTTCGGCGGCCAGCACGGCCGCACCGGTGGCATGCCGGATCTCGGCGATAACGCCTTTGACCTCTTTGGCGGCGGCCAGCGTGCGGTTGGCCAGACTTTTGACTTCGGCGGCCACCACCGCAAAGCGTCGCCCGTGCTCGCCGGCTCCGGCTGCCTCGATCGCGGCGTTTAGCGCCAGCAAATGGGTCTCGTCGGAAATATCGTCGATCAGATCGATGATCTCGCCGATCTGTTGCGAGCGCTCGCCGAGGCCAAGCACACGCGCTGAAATATCCTGCATACGTGAGCGGATGCGCTCCATCGCCTGAATACTTTCGTCAACAGCGCCCTGCCCCTCGCTCAGATTCTCGAGCGTCTGCTGGGCAGCGGCAGCAACGTGCTCGGCGGCCTGCGCGATCTGGCGTGCAGTGTTACCAAGCTCTTCGATGGTAGTGCCAACTTCAGAGACGGCGCTAGCCTGTTCGGTGGCACCGCTGGCCTGTTGCTGCGAGGTTACTTGCATCTGTGCAGCAGCGGCGGCCAGTTCGCTGCCCAGCTCAACCTGCTGGATGCTCTTCTCCATCAGTTGCTCGGTACGCAGCATCAGTTCTTCGGCGCGCCCTGCGATTGCTCGACCAGATAGCTTAGATCGCGCCCACTGGCATAGGCCAAAACACCGATCGCGATGAGCGTAAGTAGGCCAATTAGGGCATCCCAGCCCAGCGGAATGGCGATCGGCTGGTAACCGGCCAGGCGCTCAAGAACGAAGATTAGCAGATATGCGACAATCGCGACGAGCAATACGCCCAGGCTGGTGCGGCTTTTCGAGAGCAGCCCGGCGGCCACCACAGGCACTCCGAGCGCTAGCACTACCGGCCCTGCGCGCCACCCACATAAAAGGCGACCACCGCGATCCATAACACCGTGCCGTAATGAAGCAGGCGTCCGGCGACGATCGTATGGCCCTGACGGTTGAGGATAAAGGCCAAGCCGAGCATGAGCAGTGCAGATGCAAAGGTGATCGACAGCGCTATAAGCACAAGGAATGACATATAGCTGCTCATGCTGAGACCGAATATAAGCACCCAGAGGCCGATGGCGGCCAGGGCGAGCCCGCCGATGATGCGGTTGACTAGAACTTTGTTGTCTTGCAGCGAAACATAGTGCTCGCTAAGATCGCCTTGTATTGGGCTGCCGAAAGAGCGTTCCATCGCATTTACCTGTTGTTAATCACAGTACCCAGCTAAAATGGCGCGTACAAAATATGAAGCGTGATCTGTTGTGTAAGTTTCACAGATCACGCTTCACGTTTCACGCCTGACGACATCCTGTGCTATCTGCCGGAGATCGAGCATCAGGATGGCCTGATCGTGGTTGGGAAGCGCCGCACAGATCCAGGATCGGGCCATAGCCTGACGCAAAAGAGGCGGTAGCGGCTGAAGCAGCGCGGCGAGCGCCGGATCGGCCTCGTCGACGTGATCGGCGCGCAATAAGACACTGCGCCGCCGCAAGTCGATCTGTAGCCCGTGCCCTACGGCGCTTGGGGGCGCGCTGCCGAGCAGTGCGCCGAGATCGGCGACAAGCAAGGGGCGTCCGCGCTGATCGTGAGCGGAGTCTGTGTGCGCGCCCATACGGTGTAACGCTGCCACCTGGCTGCGTGATGCCAGATAGGCTCCATTCCCGATCGATATGCTGAGTAACAATTGACACATTATAGAACCATGTCTGGCTACAAGCTTAGCTTGCTCGCAAGGCCGCAACGAGAGCTGGCAGATCGACAACTGCAAGCGCTCGCTCTTGATGCTGGGTAATTGCACGGATCAAGCGCGCCTTGTGCGTCGTTATACCCTCGGGCGGTGGGGCAAAAGCTGTGAACGGAATGTCGACTAGGTCATCTACTGCATCGACCAGTAACGCGATATGCACATCGTCGACCGTGACGATAACATACCGGGTGCGGCGGCCTGGCGTCGACATGGGCGAACCGAAGAGCAAATGGGTTGCAACAACGGTGAGGATCACGCCGTGGCGGCTGATCAATCCTGGCAAGGCGGGCGGCGCGCCTGGCACCGGTGTTGGCGCATGCCAGCGGCTGACCTCGCGCAGATGCTCGCCAGGGATGGCATACCATTCATTGCTAAGAGCAACAAGCAAAAGCTTGCGCTCTGCTCGGCAGCGCTCAAGGGTTGGCCCGGCGTTCGATAGACCATAGTAGGAACGTCGCTCTGCAATCACGTAAACAAGCTCTATAGGGCAAGCATACAATGGAAGTGTTACCGGGGTCAAGCTAAAAACTAGAACCGAGAACTAAGAACCAAGAACCGCGAACAAAGGTGCGTTTGCGCCCATGATGTAAGCTTCATGCGCATGATGCTCAGTCGAGAGCTTGGTTCTGCAAGTCTTGGTTCTCGGTTGTGGCCCTCTTTGATCAGTCAAATGTCCAGCTTTACAAAAAGTATGGTGCGCAGTAGAATCGTAATCATGTGCATTCTAATGCGGCAAAGTGCCGTGGATTGAAAGGATACCGGTTCGTGGGACAGAAGAAGTTACGGGTCGCGATCATCGGCGTAGGAAACTGCGCTTCGTCGCTAGTGCAGGGTGTTGAGTATTATAAGAACGCCGACGAGCACGATCAGATTCCTGGCCTTATGCATGTGAATCTGGGCGGCTACCATATCAGCGATATCGAGTTCTCGGCGGCCTTCGACATCGCCGACACCAAAGTTGACCGCGACCTGTCGGAGGCGATTTTCGCTTACCCCAACAACACCTTTAAGTTCAGCGACGTGCCGCCGCTTGATGTACCGGTGTCGCGCGGTATGACTCACGACGGCTTGGGCAAGTATCTCAGCACGATGATCACCAAGTCGAAGCGCGATACCGATGACATCGTCAAGATTCTGCGTGAGACAAAGACCGATGTAGTGGTTTCCTACCTGCCAGTGGGTTCGGAGATGGCGACAAAGTGGTATGTCGAGCAAATTCTGGATGCTGGCTGCGCCTTTGTGAACTGTGTGCCGGTATTTATCGCCAGCCAGGAGTACTGGCGGCGGCGCTTCGAAGAGAAGCGGCTGCCGATGATCGGCGACGATATCAAGAGCCAGGTTGGTGCGACGATCACGCATCGGGTGCTGACGACGCTCTTCCAGGAGCGTGGTGTACGCCTCGATCGTACCTACCAGTTGAACTTTGGCGGCAACACCGATTTTTTCAACATGCTCGAGCGCGACCGTCTGGAGAGCAAGAAGATCAGCAAGACGAACGCCGTCACCAGCCAGTTGCCTTACACCTTGCCCGAAGAGAACATCCACGTTGGCCCGAGCGACTACGTGCCCTGGCTAGGCGACCGCAAGTGGGCCTACATTCGCATGGAGGGCACAACCTTTGGCGATGTGCCGCTGAACCTGGAGCTAAAACTGGAAGTGTGGGACTCGCCGAATTCGGCGGGCGTGGTGATCGACGCGGTGCGCTGCGCCAAGCTGGCGCTCGACCGTGGCATTGGCGGAGCGCTGTATGCACCGAGCAGCTATTTTATGAAGACACCGCCGCAGCAGTTCACCGACTACGAAGCGCGCCAGGCCACCGAGGACTTCATCCACGCTGGTGACGGCAAGTAAATGTACAGGGTACAGTAGCTGAGGCGCTGGTGTTGGTGCAACGTTGCCAACGCCAGCGCTTATTTTACATGCCGCCGCCGTCGGGTATAATAGCGGCGATGGACGAGCAAGTACAGATCCCAAAGGCGTTGCGGCTGATCGTACAGATCCCGGCGCTGAACGAGCAGGACACGATCGCTGAGGTGATCGGCGACATCCCGCGCCAAATACCGGGTGTTGCCAGCGTCGAGGTGCTGATCATCGACGATGGCTGCACCGATAACACCGTCGCTGTGGCGCTGGCGGCAGGGGCCGACTGGGTGGTTCACCATACCAGCAACAAGGGCCTTGCGGCAGCGTACCAGACAGGCATCGACACTGCCTTGCGCCTCGGCGCTGACATCATCGTCAACACCGATGCTGATCACCAGTACCCCGGCCACGAGATCCCGCGCTTAGTCGCGCCTATTCTTGCAGGCCAGGCCGACTTGGTAGTGGGCGACCGCCAGGTGCAGCAGATCGAGCATTTCTCGCCGCTAAAGAAGCTGTTGCAATACCTCGGCAGTTCGGTGGTACGCTGGGCCTCGGAAACTGAAGTTCCCGACACGGTGAGCGGTTTTCGCGCGCTCTCACGCGAGGCCGCCCTGCGCACCTTTGTCACCACAGATTTTTCCTACACGGTCGAGAACTTGATCCAGGCTGGCAAGCGCCGTTTGACAGTCCGAACCGTGCCGATCGTCACCAACGCGGTGCGGCGGCCCTCGAAGCTACATCGTGGCAACTGGCATTTCGTGAAGCGCCAGGCGGCGATTATTGCGCGCACCTATGCGACGTACGAGCCGCTGAAGACCTTCAGCTATATCGCGGCGGCTTTTTTGATCCCCGGCCTACTCTTTTGGGGTCGAGCGGCCTATGTTTTTATCGGGCGGCGTATTACCGACCTACAAGCCTCGAACGATCAGTCGCTCTTTGTTGGCGGCGTGCTGGTGATTATGGCGCTGATCACCTTTTTGATCGGGCTGCTTGCCGACCGCATCGGCCATGTGCGGCGTGTGCAGGACGAGATCCTGTACCGCGTGCGGGCAAGCCAGGCCAGCGACGAAGCGTGGCGACGCGAAGTAACGCAGCGGCTGACATATACTGAGGAACTTATGCAGAGGCGGGCTGAGGAAGAGGTTACAGGGTAGAGGGAGAGGTGCCGAAAGAGACAACTGCCCTTCTTGGTCTACTCTACCCTGTACCTTCTCACATGTACCCTGTTTTAGGCTTCGAAGGGATTAACCATTGGGGTTGGCGTCGTCTCGCGGCGGCGATACGTCTCGACCGTCGGCGTTGTCCAAAGATGTCGCAGATGTTGTAAGGCACCACCGGTGCGCCGATCGAGCAGCATCACAAAACGGGTGGCCTCTGCCGTTCCCAACCGCTCAACAAGCGCGTTCCAACCTTCCTCGATCAACCGTATTTCAGCCTGGGTCATCGAATACGCTCCTTCAATGCACTGAGGTCAGCGTCGACCATAACTCGGACTAACTCCTCAAAGGTAGTCCGCGGTTTCCAACCTAGCACATGCTGTGCCTTCGCAGGGTTGCCAACCAGAAGATCGACCTCTGCCGGGCGCATAAAACGCTCGTCGAGCACCACATAATCTTCATAGTTTAGATCGACCGTCTCAAACGCCAGTTCAGCGAATTCGCGGACAGAGTGCGTCTGCCCGGTGGCGACGACATAATCATCGGGCGTGTCTTGCTGGAGCATCAGCCACATCGCTTCGACATAATCGGGCGCGTAGCCCCAATCGCGCTGTGAGTCGAGGTTACCGAGGCGCAGTTCTTCATCGAGGCCAAGCTTGATGCGGGCGGCGGCATTAGAGATCTTTCGTGTAACAAACTCAAGGCCGCGTCGACTAGATTCGTGGTTAAAAGGATGCCGCTGCTGGCGTGCATGCCATAGCTCTCGCGGTAGTTGACGGTGATCCAGTGGCCGTAAACTTTGGCCACGCCGTAGGGGCTGCGTGGGTAAAAGGGCGTTGTCTCAGTCTGGGGGACTTCGACGACTTTGCCGAACATTTCGCTGCTGCTGGCCTGGTAAAAACGGATCTCGGGGTCGACAATGCGAACGGCATCGAGCATACGGGTGACACCAAGCGCTGTTGTCTCGCCGGTGAAGACCGGCTGGCTCCAGGACGTTTGCACAAAGGACTGTGCGGCGAGGTTATAGACCTCGGTCGGTCGGTGCTCGCGCAACATATTGATCAGCGAGACTTCATCGAGCAGATCGCCGGTGACGAGCGTGATGCGCTCTTGAAAGTGTTTGATGCGCTCGAAATTAACGGTGCTGGTGCGGCGCACCATACCGATAACTTCATAATCTTTCTCAAGCAGCAACTCGGCCAGGTAACTCCCATCTTGCCCGGTGATACCGGTGATCAAGGCACGTTTTTTCATAACACAATTTTCTTTATGAAGTATCGCCAGCCTGGTCGATAGCACTTGACCAGACTGGCGACCAAAATGCTTTAGGCGCGGGCGGCGGCGACGGCTTTTTGTGCCGCTTCGGCGAGGGTGGCAGCCGGGGATGAGTTTTGACTCGGCGAGCAGCGCGCGACCGGCCTCTTCGTTCGTGCCGACGAGCCGCGCGACCATGGGCACATCGGTGTTGACTTCGTCGAGCGCGGCGATAATCCCGCGAGCGACCTCGTCGACGCGGGTGATACCGCCGAAGATATTAAACATCACCGCTTTAACGTTGGGGTCGGAGAGGATGATTTGCAGTGCGGCTTTGACCTTTTCTTTACCGGCACCGCCGCCGATGTCGAGGAAGTTAGCTGGTTCGCCGCCATAGAGCTTGACGACGTCCATCGTGGCCATGGCCAGGCCAGCGCCGTTGACCATACAGCCGATATCGCCATCGAGCTTAATAAAGGTGATACCAGCCTCACGAGCGAGGCGCTCGGCCTCGGGCTCATCGGACGGATCGCGCATGGCCTCAAGGTCGGCATGGCGAAAGAGCGCGCTATCATCGAGCAAAATCTTCGAGTCGAGCGCTTGGAGCGAGCCATCGTCGCGGATGACGAGCGGGTTGATCTCGGCGAGCGATGCGTCGCAATCAACAAATACTTTGTAGAGAGCAGCCGCGATCTGGGCAAACTGGCGCGCCTGTTTGCCGTCGCTGAGGCCAATGCGGAAAGCGAGTTCGCGCGCCTGAAAATCGAGCAGGCCAAGCTTAGGGTGCGCAGCGAGCTTGATAATCGCATCGGGATTGGTCTTCGCGACTCCTCGATCTCGACGCCGCCCTCAGCGGAGGCGATCATCATAATCTGCTTGCTGCTGCGGTCGAGGATAGCGGAGAGATAGATCTCCTTTTGATAGCTGATCGCCTCGGCGACCAACACCTTTTCGACCGTCAACCCCTTAATATCCATACCAAGGATCTGTCCAGCGACGGCTGCGGCCTCATCGGGGGTTGCTGCAAGCTTAACGCCACCGGCCTTGCCGCGACCGCCAACAAAGACCTGAGCCTTCACAACAACCTTGCCGCCGATCTGTTCAGCGATAGCGCGGGCCTCTTGCGCGGTTGTCGCGACACCACCACCCGTCACCGGCACGTGGTAGCGTGCCAGCAGTTCGCGCGCCTGATATTCGTGCAACTTCATAGGGTATTCTTCACAACAAATGCGTATTATATTCGATCGCAATCACACCGCGCCCGTCATCCTAGCATAGCGTAGGTATGGATGTCAAACTCGCCTATCCTGTGCAAATGCCGTGCAACGGCGCGTAATTATATGGAAGCAGGGGAAGAAACGGGCGCGTTCAGCTTGCGCGACTCTTCACATTAAAAGACATCAGTAACCATAACCGTCTGGTGGCGACCAGGGCCAACAGAGACGATGCCGAGGCGTGCGCCGACAAGCTGGCAGAGGCGCGCGACATAGGCCTGAGCTTGCTCGGGCAGATCCTGGAAGCGACGAATATGGCTGGTCGGTGCCATCCAGCCCGGCATTTCCTCATAGATCGGTTCAACCTGAGCGAGTACAGCCGTAGTTGTCGGTGGAGTGTCGAGTTCGGCATCGTGGAGGCGATAGCCGATGCAGATTTTGATGCTGTTAAAGCTATCGAGCACATCGAGCTTTGTGAGCGCGACCGTATCGATACCATTGATCTGGGCGGCATAGCGTGCGGTTACAGCGTCGAACCAGCCGACGCGGCGCAAGCGCCCGGTGGTGGTGCCAACCTCGGCCCAGGGTGTACCGAGTTGGCGGAGGGCGTCGGCGGTTGCGCCGCTAACCTCGGTGGGAAATGGGCCTTCGCCAACGCGGGTGCTGTAGACCTTATACACGCCGATCACCGAGCTCAGCTGCGTCGGGCCAATGCCCGTGCCCTGGCATGCACCGGCGGCACCGGGCGAAGACGAAGTCACGTAGGGATAGGTGCCGTGATCGATATCGAGCAGCGCGCCCTGGGCACCTTCGAGCAGAATCGGCAAATCCTTTTCCATGGCGCGCTGGATGATCGGCTGGACATTGGTGATATGGTCGGCGAGCTGGTGGCCGAAATCGAGGTAACGCAGGTAGATATCGTGCAAGGAGAGCGGCTTAGCGTTATAGAGACGAGTGAGCACGCGGTTCTTCTCTTCGAGCACCACACGCAGGCGGTTCAGCAGCGTCTCCTCGTGCAGCAGATCGCCCATACGGATGCCGGTGCGGTCCATCTTATCGGCGTAAGCGGGCCGATACCGCGCCCGGTGGTGCCGATCTTGCTCTCGGCGCGCGACTCTTCCTGCAGCTTATCGAGCATGGCGTGATAAGGCATAATCACGTGGGCACGCTCACTGATGAAGAGCTTGCCGGTGTTGATGCCGCGTTCGTGCAGCTCTTTGATCTCAACTAGCAGCGCCTCCGGATCGATGACGACGCCGCTGGCGATAATATTGACGGTATTGGTATCGAAGATACCCGACGGGATGAGATGGAGTTTAAACGTGCCAAGTTCGTTGACAACGGTATGGCCGGCATTGTTGCCGCCGCTGTAACGCACGACAAGCCGCGCTCTGGCGGCAAGCATATCGACCAAGCGGCCCTTGCCCTCATCGCCCCATTGGGCGCCGATGATCGCGACGACGGGCATAGTACATTCCTTTCAGGAAGATCTAGGAGAGCTTGCTGCTGGCGCTTGGGTGGGCGAACCCGACACCAGGGCCAGCGGCAAACTGTACAGAAAACGCTAGAGGGTGCGACGTAGCGCGTTAAGCGCTTCGTCGACGTGATGAGTTTCGATCGTGAGCGGTGGTAACAGACGGAGTACATCATCGCCGGCGGTAGCGATGAGCAGGCCCTGGTCGTGAGCGGCGATACGCACATCACCCGCAGATCCAGCGATGCGAACGCCGCGCATCAGGCCACGCCCGCGTAACTCAAGCACACGCCCGGGCATATCGGCGGCCAACTCGTTAAGCGACTCATCGAGATAATTGGACACCTCGCGCACGTGAGCAAGAAAATGCGGGTCGCTGATCTTAGCGAAGACGGTTTTAGCGACGTGGGTAACAAGCGGGTTGCCACCGAAAGTCGTGCCGTGGTCGCCAGCGTGAATGCTGTCGGCGATGCGTTGCTGAAGCAGAACGGCACCGATCGGTAGGCCGCCAGCAAGTGGCTTGGCGATCGTCATCATATCGGGCGCAAGGTCATAGAATTCGTGTGCCCAGAGCGTGCCGGTGCGCCCGACACCGCACTGGATCTCGTCGAAAATCAACAGCGCACGATGTTGGTCGCAGAGCGCACGTGCCTGGTGCAAAAACTCGCTGGTGGCGGTGCGCAGGCCGCCCTCACCCTGAACGGGCTCCAGAATCACGGCACAGACATCATCGCCCATAGCTGCGGCGAGACTTGCGCCATCGTTAAAATCGGCGAAGCGCACGCCGGGCATCACAGGCATAAATGGCGCACGATACTTCTCGCGCGCGGTCAGGGCGACCGCGCCCATCGTGCGACCATGGAACGACCCTTCGAAGGCGACGATAGTGTTTTTGCCTGCGCCGAAGTGCTCAAGGGCGTGGCGACGAGCGAACTTGATCGCCCCTTCAATGGCCTCGGCCCCGCTGTTAGAGAAAAATACCTTGTCGAAGGCCGGGCTGCTCTCGACCAGTTGGCGGGCAAGATCGACGCCGGGTAGCGTATGATAGAGATTCGAGACGTGGATAAGGCGTGTGGCCTGCTCGTTGATCGCACGGGTCACGTCCGGGTCGCCGTAGCCAAGCGCGTTGACGGCGATACCGGCGACGAAATCGAGGTAGCGACGACCGGCAGTATCGAACAGATACACGCCCTCACCGCGCTCGATGACGAAATCGGGGCGCGCGTAGGTTTGCAGGATATATTCCTGCTCAAGCTCAACCGACGAAAGCTTGGACATGGCAATCTCCTCATACGGCAGAAGTCAGGAGTAAGGCTCAGCATTCAGAAGCGCGAACGTATCGGCGCGAAGTTCGTTGTTGCTGCCGACGCGCTCGTTTAGCTCACCGCTTTCCGATCTAAGATAGGGCGATTATAGCATAGCGGCGGTGCATTATGCTGCGCTCATGCTTTAGCTACAGCAGGAGGCAGAAGTCGTGTGTCCTGCTATACGATGCGCCTGGTTTGCCTGTGGTATAATCCGCTTTCGTTGTGATCGGGAGGATGGGCGAGGAGAACTGCGTGGCATATGTGCTGGCTTTCGATCCGCCGCTGAGCGGGCGCGCTACCACTAGGCTGCTAGCAACCGTCGAGGCCGACGTGGTTGTCGGGGTGGAGTATCGGGCGGCGACGGCTGAGCTGCTCCCGACAGACCGTATCCGACGTGTTGCGGTTGAGCAGGGGCTTACGCTGCTGAGCGAGCACGTACCGGCTACGGCATGGGCGTATAGCCTTGTGTACTGCCAGGCGCTAGAGGCGCTACTCGATCTTACCGTCCCGCCGCGCGCGGCGTATCTGCGCACGGCGTGCTGCGAACTCGAGCGCATGGCCAGCCATCTGGCGCAGGTTGCCGCGCTGCTGGATCTCCTCGGTCTTGGCACCTTCCACGAGCGCCTTACTGCCCTCGACGAACGCCTGCGACAGCTGCGTGCTGACCTGCAGGGTGAGGAGCGCCCGGTGGCACTTTGCTTGCCGGGTGGTTTGCCCCACGACATCGACACTGCAAAACACGATGGGCTGCTAGCTGCGCTGGCCGGAGTGCTGCGGCGCTTAGTGGTGCTCGCGAACGCGGTAATCGAGCAGCGTGCGCTACCGGCGCGCACCGTCGATGTCGGCACGATCTCGCGCAGCGCTGCCGAGCAGTTTCTGCTGCGCGGCCCGCTGGCACGTGCGGCGGTCTGGGGGTCGATCTGCGATTGGACGAGCCATACGCGGCCTACGACCGTGTGCCGGTCGCGCTGGTGACGCAGGAGGGCGGCGATGTCTATGCGCGGCTGGTGCTGCTGCTGCTTGAAGCGGTGGAGAGCGCCAAAATAGTCGAGTATGTTCTGCAGCATCTTCCTGAAGGCCCGATCGGCGTGGCGCTGCCGCAATCGCTGCGCGCTGGCAGTGCGACGAGCGCGGTGGAGGCAGCACATGGGCCGCTGCGCTGCCGACTCGAGAGCGATGGCGTGCGCATTAACGATCTTGCCTTCGACAGCTACGAGCCGCTCGATCGGTTGCTGGCGCGCACCTTACTCGATGGAGCCAGCCTCGACGATGTCGCCTTGATTGTGCGCTCTGTCGCGATGGCGGGCTAAGCGGGGTTATACTAGCAATTCCAATAACCTGTTATGCTCTATTTCGCCCTGATTGCGTTACTGATCGGTGCTGGCAGTTGTTTTATCTTCAGTGCCCGTGTTACCACACGCACACTGGGGTTGTTGGCTGCCATAAGCGCGCTCGTGGCCGCACTTGCGATCGCGGCTGAGCCATTTGTGGGCTTTGCGCCACCGGCGCTGGTGCTGGTGCAGACCGCAGATCTGCGCGTCGTGCTCGATCCATCGATAGCCGCTGCCGATCGGTGCCCGCACCATCGAAAGCCAAACTCATCGGGAGATGGCGAGCGGACTCTCCATGCCCATCGGCTTCAAGAACGGCACCGAC
>JAAUTF010000109.1 GCA_012031775.1 Candidatus Altimarinota bacterium
TCGAGCACGACAAAGGCCGGATCGCCGCGGCGAAAGCCGTCATCGCCCGGCAGGACCGTGAGATTGAGCTCGCCGATCGCGTAATTCAAAATGACGTAATCGCCGCGCAGAAGATCGCGCGGATCGACCGGCACGATCGCGAGCCGCACTTCGCGCCCGCTCGACAGGATTTGAGCGCGCGGCAGGAAAAGCGCGGCCAAAAGCCCGGCCAGCACCAGAAAAGCGAGGAAGAACCGCAGCGCGGACGGCAGGGTGCCGATCAGCGCATCGGGATCAAAGCCGGCAAGGCGGGAGCGCGAAGCCTCGTTCATGACGCCGATGCCTCCCCGGCGGGCGCCCGGCTCGCAAGGCCCATGACGCGGCCGACGCCCAGCCGAGACCGACGAGCACGACGCCGGCGACGAGAAAGAACAGCGATTGATCGATGAGGCTGCCGACCGTCCAGTAGAGCAAGATGAGAAGGCAGCCGGCGAACATCGCATAGCCGATGCCGAGCGTGAGCCGGCCCGCGCCCGAAAGCCCCGCGCCGACGATCAGCACGTCGAAGTGTTGGTGTGCCATAAGTTCATTGTAAAAGTTATTAGCTCGTATACAGCCCGCAACCGATCTCTGCGGCGTTATCCTAGTTTACCGCTATCCGTAGCGTAGCACAGAATAACCCGCCATGGGCTTAAGAAAGGCGAAGGGCTGTGTCGAGCGCCTATGATAACGAGGGGTACTGTGATCAGGGCCGAATACAAAGCGTTCGGCCCTAATCACAGTACCCCTTTTGATCTTCAGTTACGCGCTCTGCTTACGAATGCGCTGCGTTTCGATCGCGCGCAGGTGTAGCAGGATATTTGGGTAAAGCAAGTTGAGCCGCTGGAGCGCCGAGCGCGAGAGGCACCAGATCTCGCCGTCGCTTTTGGCGGTGGCGGCGGCGCGGCGTAGTGTGCCATAGAGCGCAGCGCGAATGCCGAAGAAGTCACCGCTGTGCGCCGTTTCCTCGAAGATATCGCCGCTGCTCGCAGTGATCAGCACCTCACCTTCCACCAGCAAATAGCCCTCATCGCCGATGTCGCCCTGCGCAAAGAGCTGCTCGCCCGCCGCAAAGCGTCGCGGTTGAAACTCCAATGCTACATCGAGCAAGCTGGCCCAGGGCAGATTGCCCAGTTCCGAATGCTGCCAGAGCCAGTCGGCGCGTGTGAATGCGTCGATCAAGCCCAGTCGATCGGCGATCGGGCGCAATGTCTGCTGGTCGATGCGTAGCAGCTGCACCGGCCCGCGCGCCAGCATCGTCCCGCTGCGCGCCACGTTTTGCAAGGCCCCGCGCTCACCGATGCTGTTGCCGCGCCCCAGCACGCGCACTTGCTGCTCGCCCTGCCGAAATTCCACCAGCCCGGAATGGACGATGTAGGTGTAGCCGTCTGAGGGCGCAGCCTCGCGTATGATCTCCGCATTGTTGGCCCAGTCGGTGATCGTCACCTGTTGCGCAAGCGCGATCCGCTCGGCGATCGGCAAGCGCGCGAACAACGGGCAGGCCGAGATCGTCTCCACCGGCTCGATATCGCTGCCGATCTTGATCTCCTGACCGACTGCGACGACATGACCGCTCTCGGCGAATTCGACGCGCGCTGCCAGGTCGGGGCGGTCGGCGGGCAGCAGATGTTTGCTGGTGTGCGCCAATACCAGCCGTGAGCTTTTCGCCGTCAAGGCCTCAAGCAAGGCCGGGGTGATCGTGCTATGGATCGGCCCACCGCCGACATCTTGCACGAGAATGCTCGCGCCCTCGGCAAAGCGCTCTAGCTCACGGCGGCGATCCTCAGAGAGCACGCCCTCTTGCACGAGCTCGGCGAACCATGCCTCGTCGTAGCGCATATCGCCCGAGTAACAGAGCTGATTAATACGCACCGCGATCGTCGGGATGGAATGCACCGCATAGATCGCTTCAAAACGCCGCCCGTTCAGCTCAAGCGGCTCGCCCGGGTTCAGCGGGTAGTAGTCGAAGAGCGCGGCCACATCGGCCTCCGGTAGGCCGAAGAGCGCGCTCAGCATACGCAGTAAACTTTGGTAGATAATGTCCGATGTCACCAGTCGCACGCGGTGGCTGCCCATCAACACTAGCTCGGGCAGGCCGGCGACGTGGTCTTCGTGCAGGTGCGAGATCACCACCTCCGATACCTGGCTGGTCGACAGACCCAGGTTGCCGAGCCGGGCGCAGATGTAGGCCGCCGAGTCGAACAGTGTCGCCTGCGTCTGCACGGTGGTGCCAAGGTAGGCGAGAAAACAGGTGGTGATTCCGGCGGGGTCGAAGCCGTCGCTGCCGCCGATAAACTGTAAGGTCAGCTCCTGACGCAACAGCGGGCGCGGCGGGGCGAGCCGTAATGGCAGAGCCACCTGCTCGGTCTGCGTCGTCACCCGTGCGATCTCCACGCCGCCTTCGCGGAAGACGAAAAAGCCATGCTCCAGGCTGATCTGGGTGCTGCCGAGGTCGCCACCGCCTGCTTCCAGGCTAACGATCTCGGTCATATCGTCGACCAGCGGGGCGCGCCCAAGCGGCGGAAAATAGCTCACCGCGCTGCACTCGCGCTGCAGCCAGCCAAACTCGCCATACTGCAGTGTCGCGCGCGGGCCACTGATCGACTCATCAAGCACGCTGTGCAAGCGCTGCGCCTGTTGCGTCGTCACCGTGATCAGGCGCGCCTTGCGCCCGCCCTGGCCGAAAAAGCCGGAATAGATCATGAACTCGACGCTAGCGTAGTTGATGCCCTGGCGCACAAAGCCGCTCGACCCCAGCTGCTCGCCCGGCGTAATATCGGGCGGCAGTAAGACGATCGTCGGCGGCTTGAGGCCTTCATACAACAAATACTTTAACGTTTCTGGCGGGCAGTTCACCAGCACATCGCCTGCCGCAGCGGCCACTACATAAATATTATTCGGTAGCGCGCGAACGCGCGCTGTGGCCCGCGAGTCAGATACCTGGCTAGCCATCTTCACGATCCTTCATGCGTTTTACTTTGAGACAAGGTTTCAGGAAGGATCTCTGTGTGTGCCGCTTTTGGTGGCAAAGACGCCCAAAATCGACATCCACATCCCCTTCACGAACTTTGCCTGAATCCATCTTTAAAAAGAGGTATCCATGTAAACGAGATGCAATGCTAAGTTTGCGTAGTATACCGCATGGCGACAGGAGCTTAAAAAGGGGCCAGGTGTTGCTGGTAGCAAGCGTGCTGCAATCTATAGCTACGAACTCGCTTGCTAATGGTATAATGCGCCATCATATGGCGTGTACGCCGCAGGAGAACAAACCTATGTCCGGCCACTCGAAATGGCATACAATCCGGCGCTCCAAAGGGGTCGTCGACCAGCGTCGCGGCCAGCTCTTCACCAAACTTGCGCGCGATATCGCTATCGCCGTGAAGGATGGCGGTGGCGGCGATCCTGAGATGAATTTCCGGCTGCGCCTTGCCGTCGATAAAGCGCGCGGCAATAATATGCCCAACGATAGCATACAGCGCGCGATCGAACGTGGTCTCGGCAAGGGCAACGAGGCTGCGCTCGAAGAGATTTATTACGAAGGTTATGGCCCTGGTGGCATCGCCTTGATGATCGAAGCGGCGACCGATAACCGCAACCGTACCAATTCTGAGGTGCGCTCGACGATCAATAAGGCCGGTGGCAACCCCGGCGAACCTGGCTCTGTCTCGTGGATGTTCGAGTTGAAGGGCCTGATTTCGATCGATCTCAGTGGCACTAAGCTCGATAGCGACGAGGTCACGCTGCTGGCTATCGACGCCGGCGCCGATGATGTTGAGGCTCACGACGACGACCTTGAAGTGTACACGGATTGGACGGGTCTAAACACCGTGCGTCAGGCGCTGCTCGACCAGGGTGTGCCGGTAACGGGCGCTGAGAAGACGATGCGCCCCAAGACGCTGGTGCAGCCCGATGAGAAGGAGGCCCTCGCAGTCCTGCGCCTCGTCGAAAAGCTTGAAGATCTCGATGATGTGCAGAAGGTTTATACTAACCTTGATATCACCGAGGAAGTGGCGGCCAAATATGCGTAAGGTTACCGGTGACAGCCAACAGCATACAATAACCGCTCTCACCTGTAACCTGTAACCTGTAACCTCTATGCGAACGATCGGGATCGACCCTGGCACGGCGATTATGGGCTGGGGTGTTGTTGACGAGCAGGGTGGTCAGCTGACGCTAGTGGATTTTGGTGTGCTGACAACGCCGGCCAAATCTCCGCAGCCCTCACGGCTGGCCACGCTCTACACCGGGTTGCAGGAGTTGCTAGTGCGTTATCAGCCCGAGCAGGCCGCTGTCGAAGAGCTCTTCTTCGGCAAAAACGTCAATACGGCGATCACTGTTGGCCAGGCGCGCGGCGTGGTGCTGCTCGCGTTACAGCAGGCCGGAGTCGCCATTCATGAGTACAAGCCGTTGGCGGTGAAGCAGGCAGTCTCCGGGTATGGCGGTGCCGACAAGCGCCAGATGCAGGAGATGATCCGTATGACGCTGCGGCTTGATAGCATCCCCCGCCCCGACGATGCCGCCGACGCATTGGCGATCGCGGTCTGCCATGCGTATACGGCACCGATGCTGCGGCGTATCGGTAGCTAAGGGTACAGGTGACGAGTCACAGACCAGGCGCAATGCCCTTTGACATCGATGCCCTGTCACCGGTTACCTGTCATCTGTTACATAAAATGCCACAACCCGATCTCGAAGAAATGCGCCCGAATTTGTTTGTGATCCACAACCCGTCCGTCAAGGTTATGCTGCGCGGCGAGGGCGACGTTTTTGGGTAACCGTTTTACGCTCACGACGTGGCGACGTGATGGGCTGATCGCGCGTCTGCGCGCGCGCACCTTTACCGTCGCCACACTCGACGACGCGCTCGACGCGTTGCCTGTGTTGCCGAGCGCTCCAGCACCGGGCGAGTTGCTGCCGCGCACCTTGGCGAGCGGCGACGCCTGAGCGGCTTCGACGCTGCGCGCTACGGTTGGTCGCCGATCAGCGCTGACAATGGTATCGCATTGCTGGCACTTAAACACGCCATTGCGGCGGCGCAAAAGTCGCGGCGCTGCCGACTTCTACCATGTGACGCGCGATGGCGCTCAAGCGGGTATCGTGCCGCTGAGTGAACAGGATGCCCTGCTCATGGCCTATGCCCAGGTGCAGCCTTTGCCCCCGCTCGCTCTCGTGTCCTCCGATGGCATATATAGGCTCCCAGCTGTCGAGCTGCCACCACCGCAGCGCGCGCTGCTCAAACGTATCGGCGAGCCCTTCAGCGACGGCTGGCGTGTCGATGCCGCGAGCTTGCCTTTTGTGCGGCGGCTGCTGGTAACGCTGGGGATTGTGATAAAACCAGCGTAGGGGCGCAGCCTGCTACGCCCCTACGCTGGTTTTATCGCCCCTCTTTCTGCTTCAGCTCGGCGATCAAACTTTGCACCGCCAGGTACGACGGCCGTGGGCTCCAATCGCCGTTGAGAATGGCGAACGAGGCCTGCTCGTGCAGTGGGTCGAGGCCGTTCTCGACTTTGGTGACGGCGAAATTCATGTTCCACAAGAACAGGTTGCCAATGTACGGGTATTCCTCGAAGCTGCGCCGAATCGCCCCTGTGATGTACTCCGCCTGCTGCTCCAGACTCACAAAGTTGCCGAACTCGTAGCCGGGCGAGGTGTTTGGCGTGGCCCAGCCGTACTCGGTGATCCAGACTTGCTTGTCGGCCATGCCGTACTGTTCCATCCAGCGCCGCACATTCTCGACATGACGGAAGTAGTGCGTCTCATCATCGTTCCAGCAGCGGTCGGGCGCAGGCTGACAGCCCTCGATGAAGCTCGGATTGTCGGGCCAGAGCGTATCGGGCGGGTTTGCAGCGCCACCGGGATGGACAGCTTGCACATCGAAGTAGTTCCGCACCTCGCCGTTGTTGTAGGTGTACATCGCGGCGTAGAAGGCCTCGTCGGAGAGTGCAATGGCCGGGTCGGTCACGCCGCTCGACGAAGACGCCGCCGCTAGCACGATCGCGTTCGGGTTGACGGCCTTGATGCGTGTGTAGGCCTCTTTCAAGATTTCGACATAGTGGCCGACATCGGCGGGCTCGATGTTGCCGCCGTTCTCGTGCGCCAGGTTCGGCTCGTTCCAGATCTCGTAGGCGGCGATCTTATCGCCATAGCGCTGCGCCATCAACTCGACGAAATTGCCGAGCGCTTTTGGATCGTCGGGCAGACCGTTAGTGGCGTTGTAGGCCGTCGGCGACTGCACGATGTTCACGAGCAGCTTGCGCCCTGAGGCATGTACTGACTCAACAATCCCGTCGAGCTGGGTGTCGAAAGCCAGCACGCCATTAGTGGGGTCTTCGATGTCGCGCCAGACAACCTGCTGGCGCACCCAGTCGAAGCCAGCGTTGTTGGCCAATGTCATCACACGGTCGCGGTCGGTGTAGAAGAGATGCACCACTACGCCGAAGTTCAGATACGGCATTTGCAAGGATCCATCCGGCCCACGTACAACGCCGGCGGGCAGCTGTTCGCCGTTCGGCGCACTCGTCGGCGCGGCGGCGGTAGGTACTGCTGTTGTTGGCAGCGCTGTCGGCTCCGGTGCAGCGCTCGTTGGCACCGACGACGCTGTGGGCGCATTAGCTGCTGGCGTATTCGTGCCGCCACAGGCGACAAGGGCGAACAGGAGCACCAGAGTCACAATCTGTTTCATGCGTTTAAACCCTATGTACTATCGCATTTGGGCACATGGTTACGGTTTATCGCAGCTGGTTGGCGACAGAGCCGCCAGCCAACTGCGATAAACGATAATCTTGCATCCGAATGTGGTATGAAACAACGAATGCCCAGGCGAGCATTGCTCGCCTGGGCATTCACATAAACTTAGTTCTTCGGCATCGCTTGAATAGCGTTCCAGGCCGGGCGCGGGCTCCAGTCGCCATTGAGCACGCCGAAGGACGCCTGCTCGTGGAACTCGTTACCCGTTGCGCGCCATGGCACGGCGAAGTTCAGGTTCCAGAGGAACATCGCGCCGACCCAGGGGGCGTACTCGTAGCGGCCCTTCTCGAAGGCGCGCGTGATCCAGACGGCCTGTGTATCGAAGGAAATGCTGTTGCCGTACTCGTAGCCCGGTGTGTTATTGGCCGTTGCCCAGCCGAACTCGGTCAGCCAGATCTGCTTGTCGGCCATGCCGTTGGCGACCATCACACCACGAATATCCTCGACGCGGCGGAAGTAGAACTCGCGCGAGTTCTGCCAATTCGGGCCGGGGCCGGGGTTGTCGGGCCACATCGCGTCCGGCGGGTTGTACTGGCCGCCCGGATGCACCGCGATCGCGTCGACGTTCGAGCGGAACTTGGGGTTGGCGAACATCTGGCGCTGGTATTCGGTGTCGCTGATCGCGATGTCGCTGCGGTTCGTCTCGGTGCTGGTGGGCGCGCCGCTGACGACAATCGCCATGGGATCGTTGGCCTTAATCGATGTGTAGGCGGCGGCGAGCATATCGACATAATAATCGGCCCCAGCGACGGTACCACCGACACCGCCATCGCGGGCACAATCGCCGCCGTTCTCACAGGCGCGGTTTTGCTCGTTCCAAATTTGATAGGCCTGCACCCGCCCGCGGTAACGTGCAGCCATCTGGCCCATAAAGTCGCCAAAGGTGCTGAAATGTCGGCGCGATGGCATCCCGTTGCTGCCATTATCCGTCGCCCACGAGGGCGCAGACACAATGCTGAGCAACAAGCTCACACCCTGGGCGTTCGCATCGGCGACGATATTATCGAGCTCGCCCCAGAAGATCTGGCCCGAGGCATCGTGCAGGTCTTGCCAGCGCACCTGCTGGCGAATCCAATAGACTTGTGCGTTCTTGGAGAGCGTCAGCACACGGTTGCGATCCTGCCAGCCGGTGCCCTGACCGTAGAGGTGGGCGTTGAAGCCGTAGATGAACGGGCGCGGCAGCGCATTCGCCGGGTCGCGGAAGTCGAAGGCGCTATTGCCGCTATGCACGCGCTGGCGGTACTCGTTGCCGAGCAGGCCAAGCAGCACGCGATACTGTGGGTTCGGCTCGTTCGGGTGCCACTCCATCCGCTGACGCTCGAAGTACTGCACCCAATAGGTCTGCCCATCGGCCTGATTGACCTCCTGGAACTGCTCGGAGATCGGGTAGCCGAAGGTTTCCAGCGCACCGTTGCTCTGCCAGAAGCTGCGGAACGGGGCCGGGCCATCGCGCAGGGTATGCTGCGTTTCGGCGAACCAAGTACCATCACCGGGGTTGCCGACGGGCAAGAAGGGCGGCTCGTTCTCGCGGCCCTCGGCGAGCTTGCGGCCCATCAGGCGGCCCAGCACATAAAAGCGGTTGCCCTGCTGGCCAAAATTCTCGGGGTGCTCTTCAAGAATAGCGCGCTCGAAGTATTGCACACGGTAGAACTGGCCGGGGTTGGTGAAGCTCTCTTCAAGAAACGGCTGCGAGATCGGATAGCCAAGCGTAAAAAGTGCGTTCGGCGTGTTCTTCCAAGTCTCAAGGAACCAGTTGACAGCGGAGTGCCCCGTCTCGCCGAAGTAGCGCGACTGGTAGGGCGGGAAGGTGTCGGCGACACCCTGGGCGACGCTTTGGCGTGGCCAGGCCGCCGCCGTGACGATAGTGGCAATCAGGACGATTGCAGCAACGATGCGTTTTGCCATACAACTTTCTCCTCGTTCGTTCTTCATTGCGCTTACTTACGGGGGGCACAGGCCTTGCGGCCTCTATGGGCGATTGTAGCAGGCTGGGATGATAGTGCCCTGATGCGCCCCTGATCGGGTGATTACCGTTCGATTAAGCAAAGGGTTCGGCAAGACAATGTACGTGTCGGCGGTGGCGGGCAGGCCGCTGCTAGCCATATACACCTCTCTTTAGAACCTGGCGTGCAGCAGCACAGCAAGGAGCGGGCGAAGCGGATCTACGTGTGCTGGAGGGCAAGTGCGACAGCTTCGGCAGGGGTGTGTGCGGGCAGAATACGGGGTATGCCATCGGCCTCATTGCCTAATTCCCAACTTTCCAGGCCGATCACGCGCCGACCACATTTGCGCGCGATGGCAATTTCTGAGAGGGTGCCGTACTCACCACCGATGGCGATCACGGCTGCGGCGCTTTGCACAATCATCACATTACGAGCGTGGCCAGCACCGGTGGCAATGGCCACCTGCACAAACGGGTTTGCCGCGCGCGGCTCGTCGCCCGGCAGAATGCCGACCGTCAGCCCACCGGCCTGCATAGCGCCACGGCAAGCCGCTGTCATCACACCGCCGCGCCCACCACAAACTAGGGTGACACCGGCCAGCGCGATGCGCCGCCCCACCTCCTCGGCCAGGGCGTTAAGCCGCGCATTCTCGGCGGCGCTGCCACATACTGCGATCATCAGATGTTGCACAGATGCTGTCTCAGGCTTCTACGATGGAGCTGCGCACTCAGCGGCATTATAGGCGGGGGAAGGGGAATTCGTCAAACGAGGCTGTATGTCTGCCACCCCTTCGAGCCTATCGAGGTCTACTCACAGCGTTATGCGATGCAGCGCGGCCGAGCGGGTTTTTCACGTCGAGGAAATAAAAAAGAGGACGCATTTTCACACGACCTCTTCGATGGAGCGGGAGACGGGATTCGAACCCGCAACCACCTACATGGGAGGCAGGTGCGCTACCATTGCGCCACTCCCGCTCAGTGCCTGGATTATAGCACCGAGCGCGAGCGGCTGTCAAACAGCCTGCGCCCGGTGCCAATGCCCCTACTGCACAACGAAGGTCGCTACGCCAGTGAGGCCGCTGCGCTGGCCGTAGAGGACGAATTGGTAGGTGCCGCGTGCCAGGCCATTGCTACGGTATTCCAGGCTTACGCTGCCGTTGTCGTCGGCGGTGGCGCGCAGGTTTAGCGGCCTTACGCCGCCGGGCGTGTTGAGCCAGCTGCTTACGCTCTCGCCCGGCAACAGGCGGTTGGTGCTGAAGATATGCCGTGTGCCTGCCGGGCCGCGATCGGGGTTGACGCTCATCCAGATGTAGGGTGCGTCGCTTGCGCCGCTGCCAACAAGCACAGGTGCCCAGTTGCTGCGCTGCACGCCGCCCGAAGCATCGTCGCTCCAGCTGTAGCTCGCCCGGATGTCGAGCAGTGTCTGATGAGCTAGCCCACTGTTGACGCGCAGGAACAGCTTGCCGCTGCGTTTTTCACCTGCACCTAATCTGCCGAAAATGACAACTGCGCGGTTCTTATCGAGCGACTGCACCCAGTCGCCGGCTTTGCTGTTCAGGCTGGTGTATTCCAAAGTGTAGCGCGAGCTGTTGATTGGAAAGACCAGCCGCGTCTGATCGGCGCTGCCTTCGCCGTCGTTGCTCAGACGGATCTCGTATTCCAGCAGTGCCCCACGCGCCACCCAGATGCTCGGCTTTGGCCAGATCGTCAGTGCGATCCGTGCCGGATCGCCGGGTTCGGGCGTTGGCTCTTCGGTCGGAGTTGGCGTCACGGGCGTTGGTGTTACCGGCCCGACGATGACACGCGCCGGTCGGCTGATAAGCGGTAGGTGTAGCTGCGTGATCGCGGCCATGCCTGCGTTTGCCTCTGGCAGGTTCAGCAGCGCATCCTCGGGCGGTGTAAGCTGCTTGGCCTCAAGTGCTTCTAGCGCGGCGGCTACGGCTACGGCCTCGCTGAGTTGCCACGCCGCCGGCGCGGCGGCAAGCTCAACGGGCTCGATGTTTGGTACCAATGGCGTAGCAGGCGGTGTTGTCTGTGCTAGCACTGGTACAATAAACAAGGCTAACGCTGCAAACGCGAGCAGGCTGTAGGAGCGTCTAATGGCTGAGAAACGAGTACGCATCGTAGTTCTCCTTGTGTGTTGTCTTATAATAAAGACGTAACTTGTCGTCGCTATGTTCCTATGCAGTGCTGGTATTACGTCTGCTATCATCAGACCATAGAAGGGCGACGTTCTCCAGCAAGGAAGTGCCACAAAAAGCTATACCGCTACCGTTACATCTGCTCTTGTACTCATATATTGTGTGTTATACTCTGGATTTGAACACGAGGCTCTTTTTATAGGCGCTTTTATCAGCGTATTTGGCGTGCGCCGTGCCCCCATTGCCGCAGGCGCACGGCCACCGCTTCTGACCTTACCTGCGGTACAACGCGGATGGACGTTGTGCAAATACCTGTGGATCTTCAACAGCGCGCGATCGCCTTGGTCGCCGCACAAGATAGTGTGGATGCGGTACTTGATGCTCTTCCCGACGCGTTGCTACTGCTTAACCCCGGTGGGCGCGTGGTGGCTGCCAATCGAGCGCTGTTAAGCCTGGTGCGGCTGCCCGCAGAACAGGTGAACGGCGAATTTGCCGAGCGTATTTTAAGTGTTATCGACGAGCAGGTGGCCGGTGAATGGCGGCTTTTGCCTCTAGTCTTCAACCCGGCTTTGAGCCCGGATGCCGCCGGATGTACCCTGTTGCTGTTGCGTGATGGGCGTATGCTGGAGGTGTTGCTTGAACCGGCGAGCGAGGATTGATGGACCTGAACCTTGTGCTCAATGAACTGTCAGTGCAGTCTCCTGCAGCGAATATTCCGACTGCACAGCAACGTATGTCGCAATTTGTCTTGACTTTGCAAGCGGCCAGGAAGCAGAAATTAAAAGTTTTACGCACCAGCAGCGATATGCACCTGATCTTGCTTGCACCAGCGTATCCACTGTCAAGGTGGCTGAATGATCGTCGTGTTGATCCTGAGCAGCGAAGATTTGTTCTGGCACTCGCTACAAAGCAGCCATTTCTCGTTGACATCCCAGAGAAGCACAGCGATATGCAAGGGATAGAATGCCGTTACAATGGGGTGTCAGCGACTGGCTTTGGCGTGGCTCTCCTGCTCGAAGCTCTGCGCATCAGTATCCTCTCCGCACCTTGTTGGGATGCGAGTCATATTGCACTCGAACTTACCCAACTCGACTCAGATGGTGAAATCGTACATGAGCAAGTCACTATCGTGCATGCCAGCCATCCCGCACATGTGCAGAGCCACAGTGAGTGGGTGCAAACCCGTTTGCGCCAGATAGCAGAGCTAGAAAAGCGGGGTGTCCGCAGTGGAATTGACCTCTGGCAGAGCAGAGAAAAAATATTTCCCTCGCTTGTCTTTTGTGAATGCGTGCGTGAACAAGTCGAAGTCCTGCTT
>JAAUTF010000110.1 GCA_012031775.1 Candidatus Altimarinota bacterium
CGTCAGCGCGTACGGCGACAGCGACCGCTACGCCAGCGCGTACGGCGACCGCGAGCGCCACGCCAGCCAGCAATACTGCCGTGCTGCGCATCAATGCGGGCGGCGAGCAGCAAACGGTCGGCGGCGCAATCTGGGCTGCCTGCACAGCGAGCAGCTGCAACGGCTATGTCAGCGGTGGTTCAGCCTATCGTGAGAACGACAGCAATACAGGTGTTCCGCAAAATATGAATAACGCCATCTTTCAAACCGAATGGACTGGCGGCACGACGCAGGGCATTGCAGCGGGCAACACGGCGTTTAGTTTCGCCCTGCCGCTGGCCAACGGCAGCTATACCGTCAAACTTTATTTCGTCGAGCTGAATAAATTCGCGGCTGGCCGTCGCATCTTCGACGTCGCTGCCGAGGGTAACACCGTACTCGATGACTACGACATTTACGTGCGCGCCGGCGGTGCCAACAAAGTTGTTGTCGAAACGTTCACCATCGCTACCAACGATGGTACGCTCAACCTCGATTTTATCACCGGTGTGGAGAATGCCAAAATTAGCGCGATCGAGGTGCTGCGGTAGAAGAGAACGGGGCCAACTGCGGCATGCGCTTTGCACATGCCGCAGTTGGCGATGACGTTTTCGATAGTACGTGGGCCTTACGGAAGTAGTCGCTTCGTCAAGCTAATATCTGCAATAGGGATACGTGCGAGCGGCTGGTGCGGGTGGTGCGAGTCGCTGCCGCCAGAGATGAGCAGCCCGTAGCGTGCGGCTAGTGCCAGCAGAAACTGTTGTTGTGCAGAGCTATGTGTAGGGTAGAAGACTTCGATGCCATCGAGTCCGACAGCGGCAAGTGCAGCGATGTCGTCTTCGTGGGCAGGGATGGCGTAAACGCCTTTGCTGCGGCCAGGGTGGGCCAGCATGGTCAGCCCGCCGAGCGCGTGGGCCACGCCGATAATCTCGTCAACTGTCACAGGATTATAAGAGCCAGGCCGCTGCTGAAGCAGGTAGCGCATTCCCGCAGTCTCATCGTCTTCACCCCCAATGCGGCCAGGCAACAGGTTATCGCGGGCCAGGGCTATGGCTACATCGGCAACATTGGGTATGCGACCAGCTGTATCGAGCGAATGTAGGGCAAAGCCGTCGCTCGGCAATGTAGCGACAAGGCGCTGTGCATCTTCGGCGTTGCGGCTGAACACAGCAGCGCAGAGCGCGAGTAATGCGGGAGCCTGTGGGTCGGCACCGTAGACCAGTGTATGCCAGAGCTTGCCGTTGAACGCGCTATCGATCTCCACCCCACTGATCACGCGCACGCCGTAGCGCTGGCCGGCGGCCATCAGCGCCACTACGCTGGCCGTCGTATTATGGTCGGCACCCGCAATCACGCTGAGTCCAGACTCAGCCGCAATGCGTGCTAGCACCTCTGGCTTCCAACTCGCATTGATGCGGTGTAGCCGTGGTATGGATGTGGAGATCGATATACACAGCGATGGGTAAGATATCTGGTGTTGCGTGGGGCACAGTATGCTGCGCCCTTACGCGTCACAAGACGTGGTCACGGTGACTTAATTGGGTACCCAGCGTTTACCCAGGCCTGGTAGCCGCCTTCGAGCGCGATCACGGTAGGGTAACCAAGCTCGATAAAGATCTGGGCGGCGCGTACGGCAGAATCGGGGCGCTCAGCGTCGCCATAGGCGATGATCTGGCTGTCCGGCGTCAGCGCGCGCATGGCAGTTTCGAGATCGGGCGATGTGAGCGAGACAGCACCACTGATATGTCCAGCCTGATACTCAGTTCCAGAGCGTACATCGACAAAGAGTGCTTGTCCGGCGTCGAGGCTGTTTTTGGCGTCACTACTGGTGATCAGTGTGATCGGCGGGCCGTCGAGATCGACACCACCGTGTGCGCTCGGCAGTTCGCCGGTCGGCGCGGCCTCGGCCAGATCATCGTGTGGGTCGACGGCGGCGGTCGCATTGACGACGGGCTGAGCGGGCTGAGCGGGCGGGCTAACTGGCTGGCTTGTGATCAGAAACGCGACCGCGACCGCGCCGCCGATGAGTACAAAGGCCACCATAAGCAGAACAGCGTAGGGCGAAGGCCCGCGCTGTGAAGTATTTGTTGACATATACTGAAGCGTGACGTGTGAAGCGTAACTTAGACACCGTCACGCTTCACACGTCACGAATTACTCTTGCGGGCGGGTCGGCAGACCGCGCTCGGCGGTCAATTCGATCGCGCGATCGATGGGAATATGAATTCGCCCATCCTCGTGTAGACCATAGTTGGTGAGGATGGCGTCTTCTGCGAGACGAAATTCCTGGTATGTTGGCCCGCTCACCTCTGGATCGGGCTGCGGTGCCAGTGGCATATTGCCAGCAAAGAAGACCAGCAGGCTGAGCACAACAAAAGTGATCAGGCCCGCGACGATCATACCGCGCACACTAGGCGAGCGACGCAATGCAGCCGACTCGGTGTAGCCGCTATAATATTCGGGGCGAGAGCGAACTGCCATAGAATGACCTCGTATCTTCTTTTGAGTCTAGTGACCGCCCGCATGTACCATCTCGACCAGCACTGGATCTTTGGTGGCGAGCACGGGAGCGCGGCTCAAATTGATCATATACACGCCGACCACAAGACCAAAGAGGCCCACCGCTGCGCCGATATCGCCGAGCGTAATTTGCAGCACACTCTCGTGGAACTCGGGCAGAATGTACCAGACCGTGTTGACAAACTGTACAACGATCAGCAGTGCCGCGATCGCGGAAAGCACGCGCAGGTTGCGCTTGTTCTGGCGCGACAGCAGCACGAAGAAGGGGAAGGCGAAGTTAAACGCCACCAGAAACGTCATTACCCATTCCCAACCGTTCTCGCCGCGATGGATGAACCAGGGCGTGAACTCGACGATATCGCCCGCCCAGATGATGACATACTGGCCGAAATTCGTATACGTCCAGAGCACCACAAAGGCAAACATCAGCTTGCCCATATCGTGCCACTGTTTAGCCGAGAGGAACTCTTCAAACAGCGGTGTATGCACCAACTGGCTAATGACGATAATTGTAAACGCCATCGTCACCAGGCCGGCGCAGACGATGTAGACCGCACCATAGATCGTCGAGAACCAGTGTGGATCGAGCGACATGCCCCAGTCGAAGGCAGCAAAAGTCACGGTGATCACAAACAGCGCGATGCCCACACCGGCCCAGGGCCGGGCGCGCAGCTTATACTGCGGGTCGCCGGTGCGCTCGAGATCGAGCGAGAAGCGGCGCAGCAAGATCGCCAGGCCACACCAGATAGCGAAGTAGATCACCATACGCCCGGTGAACCAGAGCGGACTGAGCCAGGGCACCTTGTGGGCGATAATCCGGTCGAACTCGGGACTGCCGGGCGTGATGACCGCCGGGTTAGCCCATTCAAACAGATAGTGACCGCCATCGACATTAAATGCGGCGAGGACGACCGGGATCGAAAGCAGTGCCATCACCGGTAGCGTCAGCGCACCCGCTTCCAGCAAGCGGCGCGCGGCCAGCGCCCAGGTGCCGCCAGTAAGATACTGCACCATCAGCCAGCCCAGGCTGCCGATCGGCAGCAGCATAGCGAAGAAGAAGCCGAACAGATAGGACTCAAAAAAGCGATCGGTCGCCGTGAGCCCTTCGCCGACGAAAAGAAACGAGCCCACAGCCAGCAAAATCAAGCCAACAGCGGCGACGCCAAAGCCAATATTGCGGAAGCGAGTCACAGATTGCGGTGTTTCGTATGTCATTACTGAGTTCCTAGCTTGGCCCGCTCTACAGCAGGGACATCATCGATCGTCGCGTTCTGGCTCAGCTGCAAGGCGCGCACATAGGCAGATATCGCCCAGCGATCTTCCGGTGTGATGCGCGACGCATAACCGTACATCAGGCGGTAGCCGTTGGTTATTACATTAAAGTAGTGGCCAATCGGTGCTTCCTGCAAGTATTCCTGATGCAAGTTGGCCGGCACCATACCACCACGCTGTGCGATCATACCCTGGCCGTACCCGGTGTGGCCGTGGCAGGTCGCGCAGTGAATGTTGTACTGGCTTTGCCCGCGCAGCAGCAGTTCTTGAGTGACGGGGAAAGGCAAAACATCGCCCTCGACACCGTCAATCAGGCCAGTGTAAAGATATTCATCGGTCTGTACTTCGCCTAGCGCCACCGCACCAGCCACCGGAGCGCGGCTGCCGCGACCGTCTTCGAAAAAAGTGCTAGGCTCATATGTCTCAACCTTGGGCTGGTCGTACATATCCCAGTGGCAGGCGGTCAGCAGCAAAACGCAGAGTAAGGGCCAGCTGAAGCGCAGCAGGCGCGTGAACGACAATGATCGCGACGCATGACGAGTCTGCATGTCAGACCTTATCTAGAGGAGATAGCCGGTTATGATTCGACTTCCGACACCTGGTTTGGCGCGAGCGTGCGTAGGAAGCGTTCTGTCTCAGTGCGATCGAACAGGGGGTCAACCGCTTCGATGCACAGAAAGAACAAATCCTGCGAGGCGCGGTCGAAGCGCGGCGCATTAAATACCGGGTGATAGGGCATCGGCAGGCCATTAAGCACCACCATACTGATAGCGGCGGTGAAAGCGGCGAGCAAGATCATCAACTCGAACGTAATTGGAACAAAGGCCGGCCAACCCTCCCAATTCAAAGGTCGCCCGCCAACGTTGATCGGATAATCGACAAAAGCGCCAATATACTGCAGTACAAAGCCGGTGGTGGCCCCGATTAAACCAGCTGTGAGCACTAGCGGTGGTATGCCAGTGCTGCGCCCGTGGTCGATCTCGTCGATGACTTCTTCGATCGGAAAGGGCGAATAGGCATCCATTTTACGGTAGCCAGCCTCGCGCGCGGCCTTGGTAGCGGCGATCAGCGCCTCAGGTGTGCTGAACTCCGCCATCAGCCCGTAAAACGGCACTTGTCGAGTTAATGTTGCCATAGCTTATCCTCTAGCAGAAGTCAGGATTCAGAAGGGCTTTAACACCCTCACCCCAAACCCTACTCTGTGTGCAGGTATGCATCACCAAAGAGATAATATGCAGCGTGTGCATAGGAAGTGGGGTAAGGGCGCAAAGACACCCTGTACCCCGCACCTGCACCCTCAGTCGCCTGCGGCTGTCGCACCGGTGGTGCGCTTCTCCGGGTTGCTGCCGTGATCGTCGTGGCCCTTATGGCTACCGGGCTTCGGCGTGCCCTCAGCATACCAGGCGGCGCGCTGGCGCTCCTGGTTGAGCATCAACCGCATCTCGAAGATGTTGATCATCGGCAGAATGCGGATGAAGAGGAAGAGCAGTGTGAAGAATAGGCCAAACGTGCCCAGGTACAACGACCAATCCCAGAACGTCGGGTTGTACTGTGCCCACGACGAGGGCAGGAAGTCGCGCTCGAGGCTGATCACGATAATTACATAGCGCTCAAGCCACATACCAACGCTGACGATCGCCGAGATGACGATCAAGGCTGGGATGCTCTGCCGCACGCGCTTGAACCAGAGCGGCTGGATGGCGATGGCGTTGCAGAAAAGCAGGCCATAGTAAGCCCATGCCGATGGCCCAAACAGGCGATTTTCTAGTAGGTATTCTTCGTAGACATTGCCGCTGTAAACCGAGGCGAAGACTTCCATAAAGTAGCCATAGACCACGATCATGCCGGTGGCGAGCATAATCTTCGCCATCACATCGAGGTGGCGCATAGTGATATAAGCCTGGAAGCCATACCAGCTGCGGATCGGAATCATCAGCAGCAGCACCATCGCAAAACCGGCGAACACAGCACCAGCCACGAAGTAGGGCGGGAAGACCGTGACCTGCCAGCCCGGCAGCTGCGAAACGGCGAAGTCGAGCGAGATGATCGAGTGGACGGAAACCACCAGCGGTGTGCTGAGGCCGGCCAGCAGTAGTGAGGCCATCTCGTAGCGGTGCCAGTGCTTAGCCGAGCCGCGCCAGCCGAGCGCGGCAATACCCCAGAGCGTGCGCCCCAGCGGATGTGTGCTGCGGTCACGCATCGTGGCGAAGTCCGGCATCAGGCCGACCAGCCAGAAAACCAGCGAGACCAAGGCGTAGGTGCTGATAGCGAACACATCCCAGGTGAGCGGGCTACGAAACTGCGGCCACATGCCCATCGTGTTCGGGTACGGCGTGAGCCAGTAGAACAGCCAGGGCCGCCCAAGGTGCAAAATTGGGTACATGCCAGCACAGGCGACGGCAAAGAGCGTCATCGCTTCGGCGAAACGGTTGATCGAATTGCGCCAGCTCTGGTTGAGCAACAGCAAGATCGCCGAGATAAGAGTACCGGCGTGGCCGATACCGATCCACCAGACGAAATTGATGATGTCCATCCCCCAGCCGACCGGAATATTGATACCCCAGATACCAACGCCGCGGATGAAAAGCCAGGCGATCGAGACGAAGTACACCATCAGCAGCGCAAAAGCGATGGTAAAGCCGATAAACCAGCCGCGCGGTGTTTTGAGCGGGCCGGTCAACGGCACATTGCTGATACTGTCGCTGATCGAGGTGTATGTTTCGCCCTGGAGCAGGTATGCATCGCCGGTATCCACCGGCGGGGTGTTGAGACGCTGTGCTTGTTGCATCAGCCCTCTCCCTCCACTTCTAGTGACTCATGCGGGTTGCGAACACGTGCAAGATACGTAGTGCGTGGTTTGGTATTCAAAATGCCAAGTGGATAGTAGCTATGTGGCTCGTCCTTGAGCTTCTTCACGCGGCTGTTGGCATCGTTGATGTCGCCAAAGACAATCGCGTTGGTCGGGCAGGCGCCCTCGCAGGCGGTGACAATCACACCGTCGTCGATCACATAGTCCTGGCTGCCGGCCGCGACTGCCACCTTCTTCGCCTCGATTCTAGCGTCGCTGATGCGCTGTACACAGTACGTACACTTCTCCATCACGCCTCGATTGCGCACCGTAACTTCGGGGTTCCGCATCAGCGTGAACTGGATCGTGTCGATGTCGCTGTATTGGAGGAAGTTGAAGCGCCGGACTTTGTACGGGCAGTTGTTCGAACAATATTTCGTGCCAACACAGCGATTATACACCATGTTGTTCAGTCCTTCATAGTCGTGCACGGTGGCCGCGACCGGGCAGACGATCTCGCAGGGGGCCTGTTCGCACTGCATACAGGCCATCGGCATCATATAGGTGCTAGGATTGTCGAGGTTGCCGGCGAAATAGCGGTCGATGCGGATCCAGTGCATCTCGCGCCCGCGTGCGATCTCGCTTTTGCCGACGATCGGAATGTTGTTCTCGGCCTGGCAGGCGATCACACAGGCGTTGCAGCCGATGCATGCCGTCAGGTCGATGCTCATCCCCCAGGCCTGTTTCGGGTATGCGTGCTCGCCGGTAAAAAAGCTCTGATACTCGGGCCTGCCAACATTGCCGTATTCCTCAAGATAGACTTCTTCGGCGATGACCTTCGGGTTCTCCCTGAAGGCGGCAAAGTTGCCGATGCGATAGATATCGCGCTCTTCGAGTGTCCAGTGATCTTGCGTGCTCACCAATTGGTAGCTGTTACCAGTCGCCGTGACGTTTGCTCCCGCGCCAAACCAGAGCGCGTCTGAGGTGCGAATCGGGTACACATTCACGCCGATATCATCGCCAACCTGGCCAGCTGCCGGGCGCGTAGCCGAGCTGCAGGGAGATACTGCGCTCGGCGTGGCCCGGCATCAGCCAAACGGGCGCGGTGATCGAGCCGCCGCGATAGTCGATGCGTATCGTTTGGCCATTGTACCCGCTGAGTCGTTCGAGATCGCTCTCGCTGAGCGCATCGGCGTTGGCATTAATGCGCAACACCTCGATGAAGGTGCGCACACCCATCAGCGCCGCGTTATCCCAGGTGAGCTTGGTCAGCGGGCGGGCAGTTCGTGCAGCCAACCGCTATTGGCGTAGCTACCGTCCCAGAGCGAAGCATCGGGGCGAAAGACTAGCTCATAGCCTTCGGCCACCGGGCCGGGCAGAGCGGTGGGAATGCCGCCGGTGACGAGTTCGACGGGACGGGTGGGCAGTGCGCTACCGACCACAAAGCCCTGGCTAAGCGCGACCTGCCAGAAGGTCTCGAACTCGCCGTTAAACGCGGCGCTCTGCTCTTGCCAACTGCCGCGAACAAGATCATAGGCGCTGACATCGGGCGCGCCGAGCATGGCACTAAGCAATTGATGCGCTGTCTTGCCACCATAGAGCGGCTCGATCTGCGGCTGCACGATGCTGATAGTGCCATCGTAGGCGCGTGCATCCGTCCAGCTTTCGAGCTCGTGGGCGGCCGGGAGGTGCCAGTTGCTGAGGCGCGATGTCTCATCGTTGTAGAGGCTGAGGTGAACGCTAAGGCCCACGTTCTGCAACCGCTGAGCGAAGGCGAGGTCGCCGGGCGCGTTATACGCTGGATTGCCGCCTATCATGACAAGCAGCAGCACATTGCCTTCGCCCATCTCGCGCATAAGCTGAGCCAAATCGCCGACCTGGCTGGCGCTGCGGCCCGCCACTGGGTCGTGGTAGAACACAGTGCTACCGACATTGCCAAGTTCGGCATTCAGCGCGTGAGCGATCGCATGCACCACAGCTGGCTGTTGGTCGCCGACGATGATCATACCCGCGCTGCGGTTCGCCTCAAGATCCGCGGCGGCGGCCTCGATCCAGCGCGTGGCTGTCGCGTCGAGTTCGCCAGCCTGGCCAAGGCCGTCAATACCAAGGCGTGCAGCAAGTGCGCGGGCCAACGTCTCGACGCGCCCGGCCTGAATGGCAAGGTGGGCGTCGGCGGCGGCACCAGTGGTAGAGGGTGCCGCCTCGGCCACAAACAGTCGGTTCATCGTCGCGCTATCCTTGCGGGCGCGGCGACCATCGACAAAACCACGGGCATAGGGGATGAAGCCGGGGCCAGGGGCAAGAAAATCGGCGTCGAGCGCAACGATACTGCGGGCCGCAGCGAAATCATAGCGCGTCTCGACTGCCTCGCCAAACGCGATCGTCGCACCAGAGTAGACATTATCGCGGTTGATCGGCTCATACTGGTACCAGCGCGCGTTTGGAAAGCGCTCTAGCAGCGCATTCACCTGGTTAACCAAGGTGGGCGAAGTGACAGTCGTGGTGAGCAGGCGCATACCAGCGCCACCCGAGGCCTGCTGCCCAGTGAGCGCGCTCTGAAGCTCGCCCAGAAAAGCGGCGTAATCGGCGGGGCTGCCCTGCTTCAAAACCTGCTGCGAGCGATCGGGGTCGTACAGCTGAAGCAAGCTGGCCTGCATAAAAATATCGGTGGCACCGAGGCTTGCCGGGTGGTTGGGGTTGCCCTCAACTTTGGTAGGCCGCCCGTCGCTGCTCTTCACGAGCGCACCGGTGGCATAGCCATTGAGTGTCAGCGCAGAGGAAAAATAACGATCGACGCCGGGCACATAGCCCTCGGGCATCACCGCAAACGGCGCCCACTGCTCCGGCGGCTGGTACGTACAACCGGCGACACCGGCGAGCGCGAGCGAAGCCCCCATCAGCTTAAGAAAATTGCGACGCGTCAGCGGGTCGCCCATTTCGGCGGCACCGCGCGGGAACTCGCGCGCCAGCAACTCGTGAAACTGCGGCGAGTCGGCGAGATCATCAAGGCTGCGCCAGAGCTGCTTGCCCTTCGTCTTACGAAGTTGGTCGCGCAGCTGATCGAGCGTCAGCGGTGTATCGTTCGTCATTGCCATTAGAATCTGCCTTATAACAAGGGAGCATGGAACTGGCGGCAGCGGCGTAGTGCGCCGCTGCCGCCTACTCCATCCTACCTATGACATACATAACAATTCGTCAGTTGCTCGGCGGGCATAATGCCATATTCGGCGACCAAGCGCGGCCCCAGCACTTCTTGCGGCTCGGCGGGGACGTAGTTCATGTTGTAAATTTCGTCGCGCGGGCGCACATAGTTCTCGGGGTTGCGATGGCAGTTCAAACACCAGCCCATAAAAAGCGGCTGCTCTTGCCAGACCACTGGTTGCAGGTTGATCTGACCATGACAGTTGCTACAGCCGATGCCCTTATTGACGTGAATGCTATGGTTAAAATAGACGAAGTCCGGCAGATCGTAGACTTTTGACCCACTCGACCGGCTGACCCGTGGCGTAGCTCTCGCGCACCGGGGCGAGTTCGGGGCTATTGACTGCCACCTGCGAGGTGGCAGTCATACAGGTTTCTGCCGCAGGGATGTTGCAAAGACGACTGTTCAACCGAGACGTGGCAGTACTGGCACTCGATGCCGAGCACGTTGTTGTGAAGCTGATGGCTGAACGGGACTGGTTGCTCGATGGCAATATGAACTTGTCGGTAATAGTTAGAGCGAAACCAGACACCGAGCACGATCAGGGAGAATGCCACCAAGAGCGCGAATACGTAAACGCTCATACGCGCGATGAGATTGGCATTCGGCGGGAAGAACTGCCTGCCGCCAGGGCGCAGAAACTGACGCATGACCGACCTTCTAGGGGGTTAGCTTTGCACAACCGGGATTTACTGTTTCGATTATAGTCCTCAATTGTTTTAGTGTCAACCTTAAGTAAATCCGGCAGATACTGAGATACGCAGGATTTCGCAATATAATGCCATTATATTGCGAAAAAGGCATGTGGCGAGAGCAGAGACTTTTTGCATATTATACTAAAGCCTTTTGCGCGGCATAGCTCTTGCAGCAGTGGAAAAGACCGCGCTTCTGCGCATAAAACGGGCGCTAGAGGGAGTGTTTGGGCGGTTTAAAGTTTTCGTGTTATTTTTCACGTACAGCACAAAATGGATATGGTAATATAACAATCCTAAACAGATTGTGCTCGGGGCCATGTGGTTGTGCGCAGCGTGGCCGCGCACAACCACACAAGTTTCTTCACAAATCAGTTAGATGTGCTATATAGTAACTCTAAGCGGCTAGTGAAGAAGGCAGTGCTATAAAGCAGCCCAAAGGGGTTTGTAAAAGGCTGGTAAGGAGTGTCTTGATGAACGGCAAGCAGAACGAGGTAGCTTCAAGGAGCCCAGAGCGTATGCGACCGCCGGTGCATCCCTGGCCAGCGGCCCGCCCGCGTGTTGTGATCATCGGTGCGGGGTTTGGCGGCTTGAGCGCGGCGCGCGCCCTTGGCGATAGCGAAGTTGATGTATTGGTGATCGATCGCAATAATTATCACGGCTTCTGGCCGCTGCTCTATCAGGTGGCTACAGCGGGGCTTGAGCCAGAGGCGGTTGCCTACCCGGTGCGCGCGATCCTGCGCGATTATCGTAACGTGCGCTTTCAAATGGCCGAGGTGCGCGGCGTCGACCTTGAGCAGCGCCTGATTTTTACGTCGCTCGCCGACAATGCCGAGCCGACGCCGCTGACGTATGACTACCTGGTGCTGGCCGCCGGCAGCGCGAATAATTATTTCGGCAACGACGCGCTCGCCGAGCAAACCTATGGGCTTAAAGATGTGAACGACGCACAACGCTTACGCAATCACGTCCTTTCGGCCTTTGAATACGCTGTGGCCGAGAACGACCCGAAAGTGCGGCGCGCGCTGATGACGATCGTGATCGTCGGCGGCGGGCCGACCGGCGTGGAACTTGCGGGTGCGTTTTACGAGCTTATTCTGCACGTTTTGAAGCGAGATTACCCGATGCTGGCGGTGGATGAAGCGCGCGTGGTGCTTGTCGAGGCCTCGGACAAGCTGCTGACCGCGTTTTCTGAGCCCTCGCGTAAAGAGGCGCTGAAGCAGTTGCAAAAAATGGGTGTCGAGGTGCGCCTAAACACCGCGCTTAAAGCCGTTGAAAACAACCGCGTGTCGCTGGGCGATGGGAGCACGATCGACGCAGCGACGGTGGTCTGGGCGGCTGGTGTGCGGGCCGCAGCTATCGCCGATAAACTTGATACTGAGCGTGTCCGCGGTGGGCGAGTAAAAGTGCAGTCGACGCTCAATTTGCAGAAGTACCCTGAGGTTTTTGTGATCGGCGATATGGCCTATCTCGAAGGCTATCAGAAGCCAAATCAAGCGTACCCGATGGTGGCACCGGTGGCGATCCAGATGGGCGAGTTGGTGTCGCAGAATATCGTCAACCGCGTCAAGGGTAGGCCGCTGCGCAACTTCACCTATTTCGACAAAGGCAACATGGCGACGATTGGGCGACGCAACGCAGTGCTCGAGT
>JAAUTF010000111.1 GCA_012031775.1 Candidatus Altimarinota bacterium
TAGGCCTATGCGTTTTCGCACCCACCTGTGGACATCGGCCCTCGCTGCGCTTTTGCGTTATCCGCATCAGCCATACGAGGCCACACTCACCGTTCTTGCTGGCACCTTGATCGATGTTGATCATCTTGTGCTCTACGCTCTGCAAACCGGCGACTGGAGCATTAGTGGTGCGCTCCGCTATAATCGCTATCGCCATTACCCCTTGGTGCCGGGCGATACGCGCCCACGTTATGGGCCGCTGCGCTCCTGGCTTCATCGACCGATCGTGCTGCTGCCGCTGTACCTCGCAGCACTCGCCGTGCCGCGCCTGCGCCCGGTAGCATTGGCGCTCAGCCTGCACTTAGCGCTCGACCATGTCGACCTCCCGCTACGCCGTCGCATCAGGCGTGCCGCTGGTGGGCGCTGCTACGACTGTGGATTTAGCGACTCTCCGCTGAACGTCTACTACTTCTACCTGCCCCAGCGCGTCTATCAGGCCGGTGAGCACCTCCCGCTCTGCCGTAACTGCTACCACCTACGGCTCGGCAACCGGCCCCGGAAGCCCGATCTGGCTCGGTTTATGGTAGACTCTACAGGAGATACGCGGCAATAGGTTTTGTCGCGGCGCGGTGTCGCAGCGCAGGTGCATTGGTTACCACAGCCTGCCTTCACAAGTCGGCGTGCGACAGAATTGGCGATGGAGTAAACAGCTATGGACGAAGAATTCGACGAGACACCGTCCGATGAGGATACCAGCGCCGAGCTTGCTCGCCTTGCACGTGAGACGATCGAAGCGCAGACCGGCACGACCGATATGGCTAGCGCGCGTCAGCGCTGTCAGCGTGTCATTGATCTCTATGCGCAGGGTGCGATTAAAGATGGCACCGATTATTTCCACGCAGCGTGGTTTTACTGTGCGGCGAAACGCAGGCCCATTTTCAACTGGCACGTACCTTCGCACGGCGCGCTGTGACTCTGGGCGAAGAGCGCGCCTGGACGCTGACTGCCATGGCCTGGGATCGTTGGCTAGTCGCAACCGGTAAGCCGCAGCGCTTCGGCACACAGATGATCAAACAGGGCGGTCGTTGGTCGCTCGGCGAGGTAGATGCACAAGTTACCGACTTTCAGCGCTCATTCTATGCCGTTCCTCCGCTGTATGTGCAGCGGCAGCGTGCCGAACAATTACAGCGCCAGGAAGATATGGGGTAGACTAGCGGGGCGGAGTGTCAGCGCTGCTATGAGCGCGCTGACGCTCACGAAAAGTCATTTCTCTTCATCGCTCGACTGAAGGCCCTCAAAAAGAGTGTGCAGCAGGTTGCGCAGCTGTGAAACTTCGTGCTTGCTCAACTTCTGCATCCGCTGGCTGATGCTTTCGTGATGCCGCGGTCGAATGCTACGTAGTTTCTCTGCACCACTTAATGTCAAACAGATTAAGCTCACACGACGATCTTGAGGATCGGGCCGCCGCTCCACGTAGCCCTTGGCGATAAGGCGATCGACAATACCCGTCAGATTGCTGTTATCACAAAGCATACGGACGCTGATCTCGCTCAGCGGTACACCCTCAGGTGTAGCATAATTCAAAATTTGAAACTGAGGCACCGTCAGATCTTCGCGCCGCAGATCGTAACGATTGTGTGTCTCCATCAACGAGTTGATCTGGCGGATCAACGTATATGTTTCAACTTCGAGGCCTGGCGAGCTCTCGAAGCCGAGCGGTGTCTGGTCGTGGCGAGCGCGCATGGAGGTTATCCTTTGCGACGGGATTATCTTTGCATAATGAACTATAACATGCTGTATACTCTATGTCAATCATTTGCACACAATATGCACATATAGAACGTTGAGGAGCAGTCGCGTGAGCCTTTCGAGTCCACCTCGTTATGATCGGATTGTCTCGCTGGTTTTTGTTGTTCTGATCGGCCTGACAATTATTTTTCTTATCGATGCCAATCCAAACACGCTGCGCATTCGGCTTGGCGGCGACTTGCCAACGCTGGCGATCTCCTGGCTGTTGATCGGCTCGCTGTTGCTCATCACCAGTGCTGGTGCCGACCTGCTGGCGCGCTCGCATCCACAGATGCAGACACGAAGTTTGCCGACGCTTAACCTTGGCGTGACTACAGTGGAGATAGCGCCAGCCTTCTGGATTTTGCCTGCCTTCAGCGTTATCGGCTCGTTTGCCTTCTTTCGCATCCTCAGCACTAGTTTGCAGGGTCTCGCGTTCGCGCTGGCCCTGCTAGTGGCTGGCGGCGGCCTGCTAGCAACGCTGATCTGCCAGCACTATGCCCTCGATCGTAATCCACAGCTAAGTCAGCGCGCTCAGCTAGCTTTACAGGTTATCGCCTATCTTGCGGCCTTCGCCTGCTTTAGCGCCATCTATTATGCGCGTCAGCGCACGCTTTACTCGGCGACGTTGATCGGCGCGACCGGCTCCTTGCTCGCTTATGCCATGTTGCAGTGGACAGGTCGTGTACACAGCTTTCGGCTATCGCTGCTTGTCGGCCTTTTGCTCGCCGAGGCAACATGGGCATTAAACTACTGGGCGGCTAGTTTTCTCGTCGGTGGCACTTTGCTCTTAGTTATCTTCTACATCACCAGCGGCCTGCTACAGCACCAGGCAAGCGGTAAACTACAGCGTCGCCTGATTGTTGAATATGCTTTACTCGGCAGCTGTCTGCTTGCTATCGTCATCTACGCCACATTCCGTTTTTAGACAAGGCACCGGCAAACCTTGCCTCAACAGGCAAAGTATGTGTATTTACGGGTTGCCCTGGGCTATCCTTTCTGCTACACTATAAGTGCGCTCTCCCCGTCAGTATCAGCACCGGTGGCAACGTCGTGAGCAGGCGTTATACCGCAGTCGGCAGAGGTGTTTCCTTGGTCGCAGCAAGCAACAGATGGCAACTCATCTGGCGTGAGCATGTCTTATTTTATGGCTATCGCTGGCTAACCTGGGCGTTTGCCGGTATGGCACTCACCTTGCCCGGGCGGCCTGCATCGGCCCTGCCGCGCGACGCTGCTCTGCTCTTGCTGACGGGTGTGCTCAACGTGGGGCTTACGGCACTGGCCAGCGCCTATGTGCGCGTGAGCCGCCGTCGCCCGTTCTTGCTTGGCCTCGATATCGTCGCCAGCGTGATGATTCTTTGGGCGAGTGGGAGCACCACGTTGCCATTTTTGCCCTATGCACTGAGTAGCTTGATCCTGCCCGCATTACTGTTTGGGTGGCGCGGCGTATTCTTTTTTAGCACCGCTTTCGTTCTGTTAGAGATCATTGGCCTACGCCTGATCAACGCCCAAAGCATCGGCGCACTCACCAACAGCGAAATTCTGATCCGTGTTTTTGCGCCGCTTGCATTTGGTATGCTTGCGCTATGCGCTGTACCGATTGTGCGTCACTATGCGCGCCAGCACACTCGCGCGCACAGCGGTAACGATCCGGGAGCTGCGCTAAGCAGGCGCAGCAATGTGGCCGAATTGAGCAGCGGCTTCGTGCGCCTGGCCGAGAACAGCCCTGCGCTTGACGCTACGAAAAATCTGTTGCCCTTCGAGAACGCTGCGGCTATGCCGATTACCACCATTCGTACCACCGAACGCAGTGTCGATGCACCGCGTCAGCTGATTTACGACTTAACACCCGGGCTTGATGTGGATCTTCCGGTGGCACTGGGCCAACTTGCCAACAACTTTGGTCGCCATTGCGCTATCGACACTCAGCTCAATTTGATCGGCACCGCACAGCAGCTCCACCTGTCGCAACATGGTGTCCTCTTGCGCCTCGCACAAGAAGCGCTGCTAAATGTACAGCAGCACGCTCGTGCCAAGCACGTGCAGTTGACACTGCACTACGAGACGCGCCACGTCGTGCTCACAATCCAGGACAACGGCGTCGGCTTGCTAGATGGCACGCACGAGCGACCGGGCCTGCACGCGCTCCGTGCGATGCGCTATCGCCTCGTCGAGCTCGATGGCCAGCTCGATGTCTTCGAGTGCGACAGCGGTGGTGTTGTGGTTCGCGCTCGCCTCCCCCGCGATGCATAATATTTCTCGCACAAATGTATCGATCTGACGCTTGCGACCTGCATCATCCCCAGCTATAATAATCCTCTGTGTTCGGCACTATCCAGAAACGAGAGGTGCTTGTCCACGGTGACAGCAAAGCTGCCGCCACAGACACACACATATATCTCTTTCTGAGAGGCACCCAATGAACTGGCGTCAGCCGCTTCGTGTCCTAGCGCTCCTAGGCGCTCTGGCCTTGATCAGCTATGGCATATTTCAGCCAGTGGAACAGGAAGTGGTTTGGCTGCGCTGCATCTGGGCGGCCACTCCGCTGATTGGTCTTGCGATCTGGCTAAGCCAGCCCGATCTGCCGCGCAGCATCGCACGCAGCGTCTTTAATTTGGGCCTTGTCGTAGCCTGCGGTTTTGGCTTGCTCAGCTTGCAACTCCTGCGGCAACAGTTCGTAATGGCCGATGCGATCTACAGCTTTGTCGGGGTCGACGACGAAGGCAATACTATCAGCAATATCCGACCGGTGCTCGCCTCGCAGCGTATCTTGCGCGGCAACATTCGCGACGCACGCGGTATTGTGCTGGTGGCCAGTGAGCCTATTAACAATTTTGCCCGCCGCACGTATCCGCTCACGGCGAGCTACGATCCAACGGCCTTCGGCAATATCGTCGGGTTCGTCAGCAATCGTTTCGGCCAGAGCGGCCTGGAGGCAACCTATAGCGATTATCTCAGCGGCGCGCGCGGCAGCCCGCTCAAACATCTACGTGAAGATCTGCTGGGTGTGCAGCGCCGCGGTGCCGATCTCGATCTTACCCTGAACGCCGATCTTCAGGCGCGCACCAGCGCTCTGTTGGGCGGGCGGGCCGGCTCGATCGTGATCATCGACCCACGTACCGGAGCTGTGCGCGCTATGGCTAGTGCGCCTGGTTTCGATCCAAGCCAACTCGCCTTCGACCCAGGTGCCGCCGATTATAGCGTTGAGAACGAGCGCGTCGATGCCTACTGGCGGCAGCTTAACAGCGACGGATCTGGCCAGCCGCTGCTCAACCGACCGACACAGGGCCAGTACCCGCCTGGCTCGACGTATAAAGCCGTCACTGCGGTCGAAGCGCTTGAACAATCCGGCATTGGCCAACCCGAGAGCATCACATGCCCTGAGCAGTATGTTCCCGACCCAAACGCACCACCGGTGATCAACGCGGTGCCCGGCTTGGCCGCGCAGACGGGCAATCCGAGCGATCTTGAACGTGTTTTTGCCTATTCGTGCAACACTGCCTTCGCGCAGTACGCTAGTCGGCTCGGTTCAGGTTTGATGATCGAAGGCGCGCGCGCTTCGATATTCATACACCACAAGAGGCTGAACGCAGCGCAGCATTGTTTAGCGACCTGCCAACAGTGGTGAGCAGGCTGTATGTTAACGCTGGTTTTCTTAATCAGCCACGCGCCCTCGCCGATACCGGCTACGGTCAGGGTGAACTGCTAGTAACACCTTTACAGATGGCACTTGTCGCTGCAAGTATCGCTAACGATGGCGTATTGATGCAGCCTTTTCTTGTACAGCGCGTGACGAATCCAGACGGCCAAGTGCTCTATGAAACGCAACCGCGCGAGCTGCGACGGACTATGAGCAGCGCCACAGCAGCGACAATGCGCAGTCATATGGGCGCTGTCGCTGACTACGGCTTCGGTGCCGTAGTCAGCGATTTTGTGCCTGGTATCGCCATCGGCGGCAAATCCGGCACAGCCCAGCATGTGGAAGGGGCGACACCGCATGCATGGTTTATCGCTATTGCGCCGCTCGAAAACCCACGTTACGCCGTAGCCGTAATGGTCGAAAGCGGTGGAGAAGGCAGTAGCGTGGGCGGAACGCTAGCCGGGCAAGCCCTCCAGGCCGCTTTTGAGACTGAATGATACGCATTTGAGGCAGTAGTTTGAAAGGTATAGTGAAGAAATTTCAATTGCGGCAGCAAGCGCATGCCGCGCTTGTTATGTTGCTATCGACCGCCCTGATGGCTTGCCAGACGCTGACAGGTGGGCCAGCGCCCGCTCAGCAGCCGGAGGTTACCGCCATTCCGGTAGTAGTTGCAGCACCTACGGCCACCCCGCTGCCACCGACGGCTGTACCAAGCCCATCACCAACATTTCTGCCACCCACGGCGACAGCACAACCGCTCAGGGCACTTGCCACTAGCGCGACACCTGCTGCAGCCCCGACACTACTGCCGCTCAGCGAGCGCCAGCAACTCTTCGAGGAAACCTGGGCCAAGATCGACGAAAATTACCTTTATCCAGATTTCCGCGGTGTCGATTGGCAAGCGGTGTATACCGAGTTCCAGCCGCGCATCGACGATGTGCAGAGCAACGAGGATTTTTATACTTTGCTGGCGGCCATGGTCGATCGCTTGTCAGACAATCACTCGCGGTTCCTCGCACCAAGCGCCGCCGACCGCGAAGACGTGCGCACGAGCGGGCGCGAAGAGCAAGTCGGCATCGGCGTGATTACAGTGCCGCTATCGGATGCTGCGCTGATCCAGCACGTCTTCCCGGATAGCCCCGCCGCACGCGCCGGCCTGCGCCCGCGCGATCGCATTGTCGCGATTGATGGCCTGTTCTACACACAGGCCGCGATCGAGGGGCCGGCGGAGAGCCAGGTCAGGCTGACAATAGTGCGCCCAGGTGAGGAGAGCCGCGATGTTGTGCTCACACGTCAGCAAGTCGAGGGTCGTATCTCGCCGATGGCGGTGCGGCTCGCCGACGATATTGGGTATCTCAGCATTAGCACGCTCTGGATCAACGACATGGCCGATCAAGTCCAGCAGCAGCTGCAAACCATGGTCGCCGATCGCCCGTTGCGCGGCCTGATCATCGATTTGCGCGGCAACCCCGGCGGTTGGCGCAGCGTGCTAACGGGAGTATTAGGCCATTTTGTCGAAGGGCCAGTAGGTGTCTTCTTCAGTCGCCGCGAGAGCGTACCGCTGCTGATCGAGCCGCGCGACCAACCCGCCCTTCACGATACACCCCTTGTGGTGCTCGTGGATGGCGGCACTGCCTCCTATGCTGAATTGATGGCAGCAGTGCTGCAACGCGAAGCTGGGGCGCAGGTTGTTGGTATGCCGTCGGCGGGCAACACCGAAACAATCTACGCCTACGAACTAGCGGGCGGCGCACGCCTGTGGGTGGCGCAGGAAGGCTTTCGGCTACGCAACGATGCGAACCTCGAGGGCGTCGGTGTGCAACCCGATGTCGCAATGACGCTCGATTGGACACGTTTCAGCCAGGCGGAAGATCCGGGTATTCTCGCCGGTATTCGTATCATCGAGGCTCGATCGCGGGCAAGACGAAATAATATGGATCGGCAACAGCTTCGATTGGCAACACAGCTTGTGCGCGAGGCCCAGCGCATCGTGGTGCTCAGCGGTGCCGGAATCAGTCGGCCTTCAGGCATCCCCGACTTTCGCAGTGGTAGCGGCGTCTGGATGCAGCACGATCCGCTCGAGGTCGCGAGCCTGCACGCGTTTCAGCATAACCCGCGCCGCTTCTACGATTGGTTTAACCCGCTGCTCGGCAAGATCGCCGATGCGCGCCCAAACCCTGCTCATATCGCGGTCGCGGATCTCGAGCATAGGCGCAAGCTCAAAGCGGTTATTACCCAGAACATTGATGGCTTGCATCAACACGCCGGCTCGCGCGAAGTTTATGAGATGCACGGCAATCTGCGGAGCATGAGCTGCCTCGATTGCGGCAATCGTGTTCCTTCAGCCCCATTGCTGCGACAAATCGAACGTGGCGCTATCCCGCGCTGCAGCATCTGCGGCGGGCTTTACAAACCGGATGTTGTGCTCTTCGATGAGGCGCTGCCGCAAGGCGTCTTCTGGCTGGCCCAGCGTGCGCTCGAACACTGCGATCTGCTGATTGTCGCCGGAACTTCGCTTGAGGTAGCCCCTGTCTGCGACATGCCGCTCACCGCGCTCAAGCATCGCGCTCGCTTGATCGTCGTAAATCTCGACGAAACATACATCGACCAACGTGCCGATGCACTGCTCCACGAAGATGTGGCACTGGCCTTGCCAGCCCTCGCCGCCGCGTTATAAACGATAAGGCGTTACGCGGTGGCCCGTGCCGCCCGCCTGCGCTGCCGCAGCCCAGGTAGATCGCTGTTTTCGTTAACCAAACGTGTGCTTAGTTACGACTACGCCGCAAGTAAGCACACGATCTCTGTTACAGGCCGATTAGGGCTGCTCTATATATTCACAGTGGGTGATACCGGCGCGTTTGTGGGCTTCAAGCTTGCCGGCATAGGGGGCGATATAGGTACCAGAGGTCGGCGCGACATCACGATAGTCGCGCCCGGTAGCCACAGTAATGTAGGAAGGTGTGATACGGCGATGGTTAGTCGGATCAAAGGCGAGCGCCCGATAATACTCACCCTCAGGCAGCAGCACTTCGACCCAAGCGTGCGAGCCGCCCTCCCCAAGCATATGCCCGGAAACATAACGCGCGGGCAGGCCGGCCGTGCGGCACATCGCCAGCATAATGTGCGCATAATCTTGGCAAAGCCCCTGGCCGACTGCAAGCGCTTCAGCCGCCGTCGTCTCGACAGTGGTGGCACCTGAGCCGTAGCTCATCGCCTCGTAGACCCAGCTGTTAATAGCCATCGCTAGCGCCGCGCCGTCCGGTGCGGCGGCAGCTAGATCTAGTGCCGCCGATCGAATATGCACATCGGCCTGCGTGAGCGGCGTTGGCTTACGGTAAAGTTGCGCCTGCGCCGCCGAAAGCTGCGGCCACGCCACAGTCGCTAGGTCGCGCTCGACCACCAAGCGCATCTCAAAGCTGACTTCGCCCTCGGCGCGCGGTATATACACCTCGTATACCGAGTTGCCAAAACGGTCGCGGCGCATCTTAGTAACCGCATCAGGTGCGGAAACATGCAAATGAAAAGCGCAAAGCCGCTGGTCGCCGTAGCGGGCGACAGGCGCGACCATAAGGCGCTGACGCAGCTCTTGGATATGGCCTGGGTAGCGGTAATGGAAACGCTGGTACAGCCAATAGCGCGACTGCCGCACACGCTCCCACTCGACGCTGCGATGGTCGAGCAGCGCAACAGCGTGAACAGCGTTACTCAGCAGTTCCTGCATACGATGGTTGTCCTTCTGCACTGGGCGGGCGCGGCGTATCAAGCGTTGTGTCGGCGGGCGTCGCATCAGCCCAGACGGTAAAACCGGTCAGTCGGCTATCGCCATAGCTCGTCATCAGGGCGGTATCGACGGCATCGCGGCCGCGAGCTATCATCACGCGGCCGATACGCGGCTGATTGTGGCGCGCGTCGAAAGTGCGCCACGCACCTTCGACATAGGCCTCGAACCAGGCGTGAAAGTCCATTGGCACGGGATTATAAGGCACAGCTATATCCGGTAAATAACCATAGACATAGCGCGCCGGAATGTTCATCGCTCGACAGAACATCACGCCGATATGCGCGAAGTCACGGCAGACGCCCTTCCGATTTTGATATGCTTCATAACCGGTGGTAGTTGCGGTGCTTGTGCCATACCCATACTCGATGTTTGTATGAGTCCAATCACAGATGGCCTGCACCCGCGCCCAACCGTCCGGCACCTCGCCGAAAAGCTGCCAGGCGTCGTTGATCACAAGGTCAGAGGGGCAGTACCGACTCGGCAGCGTATACATCAATGTTTCATTGGGCAGCTGATCTACAGGTGTGCCAAGCAGTTCAGGAAACTGCGGGTCTGGTGTGTCTGGCACCTCGGCGAGCGCATCGTAGCTCAGCACCATCTGGCCCGCCGGTGTCACCCAGCGCCAGACGTAGTTCTCGAAACTATCGACGTATTCGTGGATAGGCACCTGGGGTGTCACCGCGCTGCGCTCATCGAGCAAGCGATGGATGTCGAGCAACCGGGGGCGGACAATCGCGGCGATCGGAGTAGGGAAATCGGCGGTAATCACAAACTCGAAACCAACGCGCACCAACATAGCAGCACCCTTTATCACAACAACCAGCGCACCACCACCGGCACGACTGGCGGCGCTGCCAGCTCTATCCCTCTATTATACACGTTTCTGGCGAAGGAATTTTATGACTAACAGCAACAAATGGCTACTATTCGTCGCTCTTGTCGCGTTCGTGTGTTTTACTGTTACACCGGTAGCGGCGACACCCTTTCCGGAGACCGGCTACAGCGTCGACGGGCGCTTCCTGCAATTTTGGAACGGCAACGGCGGTCTGCCGATCTTTGGCCTACCGATCAGCGCGCAGCGCACCGAAGAAGGCAGCGAAGGCGTCTTTAGCTCGCAATGGTTCGAGCGCGAGCGCTTCGAACTGCACCCCGAGAACGCAGCTCCCTACGACGTTTTGCTGGGCCGTCTGGGCGACGAGGCGCTGCGTCAGCAGGGCCGCGATTGGCGCAGCTTCCCAGTTGGGACACCACGCGAAGGCTGCCTCTTTTTTGCAGATACCCGGCACACGCTTTGCGAACCCTTTTTGAGCTACTGGCGCGCCAACGGCCTGGAGTTCGATGGCCGCAGCAGCACGAGTTACGCTGAAAGCCTGGCGCTCTTCGGACAGCCGCTTTCTGAGCCGCAGCAGGAGACAAACGCCGACGGTTTCACAGTGCTGACACAATGGTTTGAACGCGCCCGCTTCGAGTACTTGCCGGAAAATCCCGACCCTTATAAGGTGTTACTGGGCCGCCTGGGAGCCGAGGTCTTCGAGCCGCATCGCAGTAACCCCACCGGCCCCTACCCCGACTACGTAGCCGTGCGCGAACCCGGCTGGCCAACCGCGCTCGAAGTACCAAACGGCTTCACAGTCGAAGAAGTAGCGTCTGGTTTGAAGAGCCCGCGTTTTATGGCGCTCGACAGCGACGGCAGCATTGTCTACGGCTCGCACACCACTAACGAGGTGGTGCGCCTGCGCGACACCAACCAGGATGGTGTTTACGAGACCAAACAGGTAATCGCCGCTGGTCTGGCCTATGTCCATAGCGTCGCCTTCGTGAACGGCCAGCTCTACGCTGCCGCCGAGGATCGCATCGTGCGCCTGAGCGACTTTGCCGCCAACGGTGCGGCGCGGCGTGTGGAAACTGTGGTTGGCGCTTTGCCGAGTGGCGAGACCGGTCTCTACGGTCATCGCACCCGTACGCTCATCGTTAGCCCACAGAACGAGCTGTTCATCAGCGTCGGCTCGTCGTGCGATGTTTGTGAGGAAGAGAACTCACTGCGCGCCACCGTGCTCCGCGCCAACGCCGATGGCAGCGATCTGCGCGTTTTCGCCTCTGGGCTACGCAACAGCGTCGGCATCGCCTTGCGCCCCGGCACAAACGAGTTGTGGGGCGTTGACATGGGCCGCAACAACATTGGCGATGGCATTCCTCCCGAGGAACTGAACCAAATCGCCGCCGGCAAGAACTACGGCTGGCCCTACTGCTATGGCGACCGCAAGCCAAACCCCGAATACAACGACGCTGTGCGCTGTATGAATACTGAAGGCCCGCGTATGGAGTTCCCCGCGCACTGGGCACCGCTCGGCCTCACCTTCTACGACCAGTACGGCTTCCCCGCCAGCTACCAGGGCGATGCACTAATCGCCTTCCACGGCTCGGCCAGCGACCAGACGGGCGGCAGCCGGGTGGGCTACAAGGTTGTGCGAGTGCGCTTTAGAAATGGCCAGCCTGACTATTATCAGGATCTACTGCGCGGCTTCATCATCGGCGACGACGCTTGGGGCCGACCTGCCGGCCTACTAGTGCTTCCCGATGGCAGTGTGCTTGTATCCGACGATTTTAGCGGAAGAATATTTAAAATCAGCTACGTCGGCAATCGGCGCTAAGGAAAGCGGAGCGTGCAAATCATCCCCGTGTGATGCCTAATTTACCAACTGCCTGCACAGACGTGGTCACATATCACGCATCGCTGAAAACTCTCTATCTTACCGCAGATCTGTGTGTTTTCACGTTCTGACCCGTGACTCCTAACTCCTGACTTCTCAAGGGTGATGGTACAATACACTCGTAGTTGTAACCTGTAACCTGTAACCTCGTTGCGGAGGCCTGTGTGACGATCCGCGAAGCGATAGCAGCCCTGGTCGAGGGCCAGCAGCTAAGCCAGGCCGAAGCC
>JAAUTF010000112.1 GCA_012031775.1 Candidatus Altimarinota bacterium
GGTCGCCAGACCGCACCGGGTGCTGCGCTCTGAGCGAATGGGCAGGCCGCGGCGTGCGCGCCAGCCGAAGCAATCCACACCGAACAGCAAGATGACCTGCTAAAACTGCCGCCAACCAGCACGAAAACGCTCCCTATCTGCGACCGACCACCTGCTCCGCCGCCGCCGCCGTGTCCCACCCCGCCCTGACCCCGCCTGAAAAAACGCCCCGACGTTCTCAAGGGAGGGTGCGCCCCCAATTAGGCGAAGCTCTCCACAAAGTGGCCAATCTTTAAAAATAGTTACCATTATGTACACCAGTGGTACGCTTAAATTGCTACAAGCGTGTTATGATCTACCCTCTTAGGTCGGGAAGTTCACCGCTGGTGGGCGACCGTCGTTTAAGTTGTACACGATTTGCACAGTGAAATGGTACTCGTTATGGGTAACCTTACACGCCTGCCTTCAGTAGACGCAGATATAGCGCCCAAGAGCGTCCCGTTAATTGGGCGCTATTTGATGGCGTCGCAGCACATAACGCCCGAACAGATGGCAGCCGCAGTGCGGGTCGCCTATCGCTCCAACATACGGATCGGCGCGGTGTTGCTTGATAAGGAGCTTATTACCCAAGTAGCGCTTGTCGATGCGCTTGTTTCTCAATCGCTCGATCGGCGTCTTATCGGTTTGCCACCGCGCTATCTGGGTGAGCGCTTGCTGACGCGAGGCTCTATCACACCGGATCAACTCGCGGCGGCGCTTTATTCGCAGATTATCCGGCATCGCAACGGTAGCCACGTGCTGATCGGCGATCTGCTGGTGGCGCAGGGCGTGCTCGATCAAGCGCAGTTGGCCGATCTGCTGGTGGAATCTGAAGCTAACTCTCAAGTCCGTGTGTTTCGTAGCCAGAATTACGGCAGCAAGGTGCCGTCGTCGGTTAAAGGCTATGCAACCGCCCTCGTGTTGGAGGATGATCCATTACTCGGTATGCTCCTGGCGACGATCGTCGGTCAGAGACGGGATTTGAAGTGCTGACCGTAACGCGTATCAGCGATGCTGAAGCGGCAATCCGCGCGACACCGCCGCGCCTGATTGTGCTCGACCGCCGTTTACCCGATGGCGACGGCCTTTTGCTGAGCGCCCAGATACGGCTGCAGGTGCCGAGCGCCGCGATCGTACTGGTAACGGCAGATACCTCACCAGCACTACACGACTTGATGGCCGTTGCTCGGATTCGTCACTACGTCTCTAAACCCTTTTCGCCTCCAGCTCTGGCCGACGCCATCCACGCTGCACTGAGCGATAGTTCGCTTTACAGCCATGGGCAAAATGATTGAGCTGCGTGTGGGTTGAAAGCTTGGCAGCGAAGCTGCCAACTTCAACCCACACGCAGCTCAACTCTTTTAGTCACCGCTATAGATAACTTGAACCTGATCCACGCGTTCTTATCACGCAGCACAGCGTGGAACCATGCAGATTCCTCACTGCATTGCATATCTCCTCACTATTTGACGCTAACGCTATGGGCGGGTATAGTGTAACCAATCGAGGCCGCATTAAGCTGCTGTTACGCCCCCTGCGCCATGCGCCGGGGGCTTTTTTCAAAGAACAAATCAGGAGGGAAAGGGCAATGGCGATCGACTGGGAGGATAAACTCGCCCGCGAGGGCCTGACTTTCGACGACGTTCTGCTTGTCCCCGCCGAGTCGTACGTGGTGCCGACACAGGTGGATACTAGTACCTGGCTGACGAAGAAGATCAGGTTGAATATCCCGCTGGTGAGCGCGGCGATGGACACTGTCACCGAGCATCGGCTGGCGATCGCGCTGGCGCGCGAGGGCGGGATGGGCTTTATCCATAAAAATATGCCGATCGAGCGCCAGGCCGATATGGTGCGCAAGGTGAAGCGCTCCGAGAACGGTATGATCTCCGATCCGATCACACTGCCGCCTGATAGAACAGTCGGTGATGCGCTCGATATGATGGCGGAGTATAAGATCTCCGGCGTGCCGATCTGCACCGCGAATGGCGATCTGGTTGGCATTATCACCAACCGCGATCTGCGGTTTGAGACTGACCGTACGCGCCCCATCCGCGAGTTGATGACGCCGCAACCACTCGTCACTGTGCCGAGGCACTACGCTCGAACAGGCTAAGGAAGTGCTGCACAAGCACCGCATCGAGAAAGTGCTCGTGGTCGATGGCCGTGGCAAGCTCTCGGGCCTGATCACGGTGAAGGATATCATGAAGCAGATCGAGCACCCCCACGCCTGCAAAGACGAGCGGGGGCGGCTGCGAGTTGGCGCGGCGATCGGCGCGAGCGGCGACTTTCTGGAGCGCACCGCAGCGTTGGTGCGCGCCGGGGTCGATGTGCTGACGATCGACACTGCCCACGGCCACTCACAAGGTGTGCTCGACGCCGTCACCCGTGTGCGCGAGGCCTTCCCGAATGTGCAGCTCGTGGCTGGCAATGTCTCGACAGCCGCCGGTACTATGGCGCTGATCGAGCGCGGCGTGGATGCGGTGAAGGTCGGGCAAGGCCCAGGTAGTATCTGTTTTGAGGGCAGAACGCCGATTACGATGGGCGATGGGAGCGTCAAGCCGATCGCCGAGGTGCAAGTCGGCGATCAGGTTCTGACGCATCTGGGTCGTGTGCGTGCGGTGTCGAAGACCTATCAGCGGCGCTATCGCGGGGCGCTTTTGTCCTTGAACATTAGCGGCTGCCCCGATCGCCTGCGCGTGACACCGAACCACGAGTTTCTGGCGATCACGTTTGATGCGCCAGAGAGCCTCAGAGCGAAGAATGGGGCGAAATATTTCTTTGAAAAGCCGAAGTACAACCACGGCCTACGCTGGGTGCGCGCCGACGAACTCAAGCCGCAGGATGTGCTCGTTGTGCCGAAGCGCACGGTGCACCCCGTAAGGCACAGCTTTGACATGGTCGAAGTGGTTGCCCATTACCGCTTCGACGAGCATGCCATCTGGGCTACGAAACCAAGCCGCAACTTTAACCCGGAGACATACCACGATCTTGCGGCGCGCTTTCAAACCACAGCACGCGTCATTGGTACAATTGTTACGGCGCAGCGCAAACGCGCCGATGGGCTCTCGACCCAGGTCAACGCGTATCTTGATGCGGTCGGCTACTTGCGCGATATGCAGCCGCTCAAGATCACGCGGTGTATCCCGCTCGACGCTGATCTTATGCGGCTGATCGGCTACTATCTTGCCGAGGGCCACGTGATCGGCAATGCCAATAATCGTCAGCTGCGTTTCACCTTCGGCAGCCACGAAGCCGAGTATGTTGCGGATGTGCGTCGCCTGATCGGGGCTATTTTTGGCTACGAAGGCACAACCATTCATCAGCTGCCACAACACGCGCTTGAAGCGCAGGTACCCAATCACGCCATCGCCCGCTTCTTCGAGAACCTTATGCCCAAAGGCGCGCCGAATAAGCGCATCCCAGAAGTGGTTATGAATCAGCCCGCTCACCTGCTACGCGAGCTGTTGCTCGGTGCCTTGCGCGGCGATGGTAGTTTGAAGAATCCGCGTCGTATCGCGTATAAAACGAGTTCGCCGCATCTGGCCAATCAGATCAGCGCGATCTTCCTGCAGCTCGGCTACCTGCCGTCGGTGCAGAAAATTCACACAGCACATGAGAGCTGGTCTGACACCTACCACGTTCGCATCAGCGGCGCGCAATGCGTGCGCTTCGCTGCCGAGTTCCTAGAGCTGAATCTGCATTTTAATGGCGACGAGCCGGTGAAGCAGGAGTTTTTCGCCGACGACGAGTATATGTATGTGCCGGTGATGGATATTCGCTGGGAGGAAGATCAGGATCTCGATGTGTTCAATATCGAGGTCGACGAAGACCATACCTATGTCGCGAATCGGGTTGCTGTCCACAATTGCACGACGCGTGTCGTTTCTGGCGCGGGTATGCCGCAGATCACTGCGGTGATGGATTGCGCACGTGTTGCCGAGCGCTTCGGCGTGCCGATCATCGCCGATGGTGGTATTAAGTACAGCGGCGACTTGCCCAAGGCATTGGTAGCCGGCGGCTATAGCGTGATGATCGGCTCGCTTTTTGCCGGTACGGAGGAGAGCCCCGGCGAGACGATCCTCTACGAGGGTCGTAGCTACAAGAGCTACCGCGGTATGGGCAGCATCGGCGCGATGCAGCAGGGCAGCGGCGACCGCTACTTCCAGAGCAGCCACAAAGAGGCGCGTAAGCTCGTCGCCGAGGGTATCGAGGGCATGGTGCCGTTTAAAGGGCCACTCAGCGATACCGTCTTTCAACTTGTCGGTGGCCTGCGCGCCGGCATGGGTTACGCCGGTGCCAAAGATATCGAGGCGCTGCGTCGCGATGGGCGTTTTATCCGTGTGACTATGGCCAGCCTGATCGAGAGCCACCCGCACGATGTGACGATCACTAAAGAGGCACCGAACTACGAGCGGCGCTAGTGAGGGACCGCAGATTGTAGATTGCAGAGTGTGTCTGTCAGACTGATACGTGCCCTCACGAGTTGATCGCGGCCCAATAAGCTGTCCTGATTTGCATTAGGAGAGGATATGCTGCCGCTAGCACCCCTGATGTTGGCGGCAGCATAAGTTAGTATGGCCACAACTTTTGTTCCGCCCGAGTTTGAAGACACGGTCGCGCCGATGCGTACGGCGCATGAGACGATCCTGGCCGCGCTGGCCGAACAGCACATCGGCTTTGCCGAGTACCCGCGCTTTCTGCCCACCCCCGATACACGCGGCACGGCGGCGGCGCGCGCCTACCCGATGCAGGGTGTGCTTAAGTACCACGGCTTGAGCGACTGGGATTGGCGCATTGCCTACTTGCCTCGATCTCGGTGACCAACGACGCCGCGTATACGCTTACGCTGGTTGCCTTTGACCCTATGCTTGCTGGTGACGAAGTTTTTATCGGTGGCGCTGAGGCGCGCGGGCGCGACTATGAGCGCGTGCAGCAGACCTTGAACGCGGTGCGCGACGTGGCGGGTATCACGACCAATGCCCGCGTTATCTCGCACAATGTGATCCGTGCGCGTAGCACGGGCAAGGGCCTTGGCTCTAGTGCTTCTGGATCGGCGGCGTTGGCTACAGCGGCGCTAGCTGCACTCTGGGGGGCCGGAAGTTGTCGCCAACAAACGCTTTCTCAGCTGTATAGCGCGCCTGCTGGCCGGTTCGGGCTGTCGTAGTGCCACCGGCGGCCTCTCGCTCTGGCTCTCCTACCCCGGCTTGCGCCACGAAGATAGCTTTGCTATGCGCCTCGACGATGCTGAGCAGTTGGCCGACCTGCGCTTGATCACGGTGCCGATCGACTCGCGGGTGGGCTTGAAGACCGAAGAAGCGCATAAAGACGCGCCGCACTCGTCCTTCTTCAAAAGCTGGATGCTCAGCCGTGGCCCCGAGATCGTTGAGCTGATCGGCGCTATCCGCAGCGGCGACTGGCGCGCAGTCGGGCGCTGGAGCGAACTCGATAGCATTCGACTACACGGCGTGACCATGTCGGGCAGCGCGGAGAACAAACTCTTTGGCTGGGAGCCGGAAAATATCACGCTCTTCCGCATGTGCAACGAGCTGCGGGCTAGGGGCGTCCCTGTTTACGCCTCGACCGATACCGGCCCGACAGTAGTCTTTCTTACCCATCGCCAGTATACCGATGCCGTGGTCGTTGCGCTTAATGCGCTCGATCTTGGCCTCGATGTGATCGAAGGTGGCGTGGCGGGCGGTGCCGAACTGGTCGATGTGGCGCAGGCGCGCGCCGAGTTGGAGGCGTAGGGCGCGCGTAGGGTCGAGCATGCTTCACGCCTACGCGCCCATTGTGGCCCTCAATCACGCCATCTTGTTGCTGTCAAGAGTGTAATGCTATGGTATACTCGGCGGCGTGGCGAATACCTCACAAGTAGCAACAAACGTAAGGCTGCGCGCCGCGTTTAATATGCGTCTGGCGCTACACATCGACCGTGTGCTGCTCGGCCTTACCTTGCTGTTACTATTGCTGCTCGCGCTAGCTAGCGCGCTTCAGCAAGCATTGATGCCGACCACGACGCTGCCGCTACGCACACGCAGCGCCGAGGTCGTGTTGAGCGGCTTCCACGCCTCCGAGCAAGATGTGCGCGGGCGTTATCGCTGGACGAACGGCGATGCGACCGCGCATTTCTACGCCGTCGGCCAGGGGCGCCCGCTCGTCCTCGATCTACGCCTCGGCCCGGCGGTTGCCGGAAAACCCGCCGCCATCGCTTAACATGAGTGTGAATGGACGCGCTCTGGCGGCTATTCAGCCCGACGAGCGTGCGCGCCGCTACATGATAGCTGTGCCGCCCGCTATCGCGCCGCTCGGCTCGTTCGATATCGCGCTGCAAAGCGCGACGTTCTCCGTTCCGCCTGATCCACGCCTGCTTGGCGTTCGTGTCGAGGGTGTGGCATTACGCAGCATCGGTGCATCGTTTGCCTGGCCACCGCTTGCCCAGCTTCTTGCTCAGGCCGGGCTGCTCGGCCTGACGACACTCTTCTTGCTGCGGTTGAACCTACCTCGGTCTGTGTCCATCGGCTCGCTAATCATCGTTGCCACGGCACTTGGCGCGGCCGCCTGGGCTTACCCGCTGCTGGCGCTACCGCTGTTTGTGCGCTTGCTCGTGGCGTTCGTGCTACTGCTAGCGCTGACGCTCGCTCTTTTGCCTTGGCTGGAGCGCGCACTTGCGCCCTGGATGCCCGCCGATCTTACGCGTGCGCTTTGGGCGATCGGCCTGCTCGGCTGCGTGCTGCGCCTCGGCGGCGCGCTCTTCCCCACCTTTGCCGCCCACGATGTTAAGCTGAATGTCGATCGTTTGCTCACCGTGATCAACGGCACCCTGGTACTCACCAACGAATCGTTTGAGTTTGGCGGCGGTATGACAGTCTACCCGCCCGGGCCGTATCTCTTTCTGATGCCGGGCCTGCTCTTCAATCTTGCACCACAGCTACTAGTGCAGGGCGGCATCGCGATCTTCGACGGGCTGTGCGCCGCTATGGTGGGCGGTTTGGCCTATGTGGTGAGGAAGAATACAGGATACAGAATTCAGGACTCAGAAGGGCAGCGCGCTGCGCTTTTTGCTGCGCTGCTCTATGCCGTGGTGCCGGTGCCGCTGACCTCGCTTTTTTATGGCCATACGGCGCAGGTTTTTGGGCAGGGCTTGATGGTGCCGCTCGCTCTTGCGCTGCTCTACGCGCTCCAGCGCTCACAGCGGTCTTCTACGACGGCAATCTACCATTGGCAATCCAGTAATCTGCAATCTCCTGTCGTGGGCTGGCTGGCCGTCGGCAGCTTCCTCACCGTTGCGCTGCTCAGCCATATCGGGGTGACAATTCTGGCTCTGGCGTGGATGGGGCTTTTCTGGCTTGCCCTATTGTTGCGGCGCACGATCAACTGCACAACATGGTTGCAGCTCACGGCAACGCTGGCGGCAAGCGCCTTTTTAGGCTTTCTCTTCGCCTATTCGCCCGTAGTTATGATGCATGTCCAACAGTTTGGCCAGGTCAGCGAGCGTGTGACAGGCGATGCGATTCTGCCCTCATATAACTTGATCGCCAAGGCATGGTGGATCTCGTTTCAGCCGTTGGGCCTGGCGCTCTTTATTGCGGGGATGCTTTTCGCCTGGCCGCGCCATATGCCACCTGGCGGCGGCGAACTAATGGCAACATGGTTTGGCGCAGCGCTGTTCTTTTGTGTCGTGGAGCTGCTCACTGGTCTGCAAGTGCGCTATCTTACATTCCTTGCGCCGCCCGCCTGTATTTTTGCTGCGCTCTTCCTCGACAAGATCGCCGCATACGGGCGGCTGCCGCGCACCGCCGCCTGGGCAACCGTGGCGCTGCTGCTCGCCTTCGGCGCAACATATTGGTATCGCGGCGTGCTTGGCATCGAGGCGCTCTCTATGGTGCCAGTTTTGCGGTAATTGGTTTGTCGTCGTTGGTTGGCAGCGTAGCTGCCAACAAACGACGACAAACCAAAACTATTTCCCCGAATTTGGTTATTCCTCAACTACCCACGATTGCACACCGCTTGTAACGAAGGAAAAGGGCCGTACGCTCACCCCTGCCTGCGCGAGCACACGTTCTAATGCTAGCCGCCGGTCGAAGGGGCAGGCGAAGACCATAAACCCGCCACCGCCAGCGCCGGTGATCTTGCCGCCCCAGGCACCATGTTTGCGCGCCATGGCATAAACTTCGTCGACCAGCGGTGGTGCGATATGCGGTGAGAACGCTTTCTTCACCTCCCAGGCATCGTGCAATAAGCGCCCAAAATCCGCAATACGGTGCTCGCGCAGCAAACGTGTCGACTCGTCGACAAAGGCTTTGGTTTCATCGTGATAACGCAGTGTATCGCCCTTCATCAGCCGCTGCACCTGGTCGGTCATTAGGTGGCGCGTAAGCAGTTGGCGATCGCCGATATAGCCGATGATCAGGCAGCTTTCCAGCTCTAACAGCGCGGTTGGGTCAGTCAGCACCGGCTCGACGATCACCCGGCCTTTGCCGAAGTGGTAGACGCACATGCCGCCGAAGGCCGCCGCGTACTGGTCTTGCCGACCACCGGGAATGCCGAGATCCACGCGCTCAATGCGGAAGGCCAGCTCGGCTAGCTGGTGTGGGTCGGCATTCACCCCGGCAACGTTGTACAGTAGCTTGAGCATGCTCACCACTAAAGCCGACGAAGAGCCGAGGCCACTGCCGGGCGGGGCGTCGCTGAACATGGTGATCTGGTAGCCGGGGCCGTCGCCGTTGGGGTGCAGATCGGGCAGTGCGTCCATTACGGCCTGCGGCAACGCCAGCTTACCGTCCCAGTCGCGGCCCGAAACCCATTTGCTAACTTCTTGCAAGTCGAGAGAACGAATGGTAATGCCGGGAGTGTCGTTCGGGGTGAGCATGCAGCGCACGTAGAGGTTGATCGTGCAGTTGAGCACCTTGCCGCCGTATTCCTCGGCGTAGGGGCTGACATCGGTGCCGCCACCGAAGAAGCCGATGCGCATCGCGCGCGAGCTTTATACAGTTTCATACAAACTCCTCGTGTGCGGCGATGACCTGCCGCGCACGAGGAGCGAATCTGCCGCTCGCGGGCCTGGCCTCGCGCCTTCCTCTCAGGCGCGGCTAGTATAGCACAGGCCGAATTATTCGTAGACGAGCACCGTGGTACCGTTCGGTGTCCAGTTGTAGAGCCATTCGGCGTCGGCAAGCGACAGATTGACACAACCGTGGCTGCGGCGCTCGCCAGTGCCGAAGCGGTTATGCCAGTAAGCGCCATGGATGGCGTATCCGAGATGGAAAAACATCACGTGTGGCACGTCGGGCACATCCCACTCTTCGCCGCGCTCCTCGCCCTGCATGTCTTTCTTGACATACTTGCGCTCAACTTTAAAACGCCCGGTGACGGTCTCGAAGCCGTCTTTGCCGCTAGAGATCGGTGCTTTAAAGACGAGCAGATCGCCGTCATAAGCATAGAGCCACTGCGCGCTCAGATCGATTTCAATGCTCTTAATGCCGGTCTGCGGGCGTGGTTCGTTATGCACGGGGATGGCACCACGGGCCAGCACCGCATCGACACCGCTATTGCCACGCTCAACCTGCCAGTCGAGCGGGTTTAAGGGGTCGAAGGTCAATGTGCCGCGCTCGAAGGCCTGCATCAAAACCGTGCGTGCGCCCTCGCTCTTGAGCGCAGTGGCCTCAAAAGCGTTCGTCAGCGGCAGGCCGAGGCCGTGCAGCCATCCGCTTGGGAAGCGGTCGGCGCGCACCATATAACCCCAAAATACATCGGGTACAACATAGCCCGGCCCACTGCTCTGGTCGGCGGTGGCCGGGATGAACACGCCACCTGCAACGGGCATCGGCCCGCCGCTGTGATCAACCGGTACTGGCTGCAGCTGGTTGAAGTTGCGTAGCTCGCCATAGGTTAATGCAATGCCGTTGATCGGCTGGTAGGGCGCAAGCTCGATTAACTCGGCGACGACGCGCCCATACATAATGCTCCAGCGCGAATCACGCTCGGTGGCGCTGTGATCTTCCAGGCGCGCCTTCTCAAAATACTGGACGAGCCGGCCGTACTCGCTGACACCGCCGGTTTCGATCCAGCCCAGCAAACGCATCCCGTCGTTACGCCAGTAGTACCGCGAAAATGCCGGATCGATAGTGACTGTCTGAGCCTGCGTGTGGGGAGTCAGCAAGGAAAAAAGAATAAGAGCGAGCAGGGCGAGAATCGAATTGCGGAGTAGCTTGTCCATCGGCGAGTCTTCCTGGTGTAGGTTAGAGGTTACAGGTTACAGGTTGTAGATTCAGTGGGATGTAGGTTTACGCGTTGGTTCCTTCGTTCCTTCGTTCCTTCGTTCTCGGCTCTGCGCTCTCACCTAATCTCGTGTGCCCCGCGCAGAAATTGGTAGTACGCTGCGCCCAGTGGCAGCATCTGTGTGCCGTATTGTGGCGTCCAGATCAAAGCTGTGCGTTCGGTCAACACAATAAGCGCGCCCTCGTCTGGGATGAGCTGTGGACTAGTGCCACGCAATACCTGATCCCGTAATATCTGGGCAGAGACCCAGAATTCGCCGCTGATCGTCGGGCCATAGATCGCGTGAAAGCGCTCGCTACTGCCGAAGTGCTCCACTGCCCATGCGCGCATTGCGTTTTGCAACGGTGCTGGTACCAAGTCGGGCGGTAAGGCAGCGGCAGCAGCTACGTTGTCGCGCGCCCAGATGCCGAGCGCGGCCAGGTTTACCCCCTGGCTGCCCCACTCGTAGACGACGAAATCGCCCGCTTGGCGCACCACCGTCTCGCTGCCGTTCCACATCCGCAGCGGTGGGCCGATCACCTGGCCCCATTGCTGGTAACTTGCCCCCCAGCGTGCGCGTGCTGCGCTAAGAAAAGCACCGCCAAGGCGAATTGTAGCATATGGCTGCTGTAATGATGCGAACTGAGCCGCAATATGCCCCGCTTCGCTGCCATCTCCGCGCCGCACTAACACCGCTTTGTTAAAGCCGCGCAGCTGCTGTGCTAGCCGGTCGAGCGTCATACTATAAGGGTAACCTACCAGGCCGTCGAGCACGATCACGCGCCCGGGATCGCTGGTGTCGGCCATGATCGCGACTTCGTGATAGGGATAGAGCAAATCGACGCGCTCGCCAGTTGATGCCACGGTGATCGTGCGTGCGCGACCGTTGTAGGGCAGCAAGGTGATCCAGATATGGGCGAAGCTGCTGGTGGGCGCGGCGGCCAACTGTTCACGTAGTGCGGCGGCGAAGCCTCGATCTACCTGGTGCGGGGTGCTGGCGAGCAAGACGCTGTCGTAGCCAAGCTGCTCGTACATACCCACAAAAGCTTCAGGCGCGGTACCGAGATTGTCGAGCGAGTAGGGGCGGTCGGAGCCGTTGGAACCGCCCAGGGTGTAAAATCCCTCGTGGTAATCGATAGGGGCTTGCACAATCAGGGCGCGGGTTCGGCGATACGTAGCCTCGCCATCGCCGCCAATATTCTGGACGCCATTGGCAGCTGTGTTAAAATCGCAGTTACTATCATTGCCCTGCGGGCGAACGGTAAAGCTTAAGGTGCTGGCGGAAACCGGCGCAAAGGACACCGTTAACAAAACAGCGATGAATAGGAGCGGCCAGCGGTAGCGCATCGTCTCCTCCGCTCAAGCATCTTCTAAGGTAAGGTGTGAAGCGTGATCGCGCAGTTTCGCTTCCAAAAAGATCGCGGCTTACGGCTCACGCTTTCTAGTTTAACCTTTTTCCTTGCGTCGTGATCAGGTAATTAATGACAATTTTGCCAACACACCTGCTACAATAACTCGGTGTCATCGGTTCTCGGTTCTGAAAGAAAGCCCATGCAAGTCATTCTTCCCGGTGACCATACGCAGCACGATCCGCCCTTCGAAATTTTAAACGGGCAAACGGTGCCGTATTTTGAGTCGCCGCAGCGTGTGTCGCTCATCGCGGCAGCGCTCGCTGCAGCAGGCTTTGCCGAGCCACAGGCGCCGCGCAGCTTTGGCCTTGCACCGCTACTAGACGTTCACACTGCCGAGTACCTGGCCTACCTCGAGCGCGCCTACGAGCGCTGGGTGGCAACTGGCCTGCCGCCGCAGGGCGTTATGCCGAGC
>JAAUTF010000113.1 GCA_012031775.1 Candidatus Altimarinota bacterium
ATGCCCTCGGCGAACCGGGCAGCTCAGGTGCGACCTATCTCGATATGGTGCGCTACAACGTCACTACGATTGTGCAGGCGCTCGCGGGATGAGCAAGATCGTAACCTTGGTGGCGCTACTGCGATAACAGAAGGTATACGGTCGCGGTCTTGCCGCATTACAGCGCCATGTTACCCCTCACTACGTTCGGGGTATGCAGCGCAGTACGGTGTAGATTTTTCACTACGCCGTGCTCCGTTCAGAGCGACAGCGTGGCGCTAGGCTGCGTAACTCAGGTGCGATAAGAAGTCCTGCACCCTTTGCAGCTTGTGGTTTCTATCAGGCGATGCGATGTTCAGGTTTTTGTATTCCCAGCGCCGACATCATGCGGCGCTGGTTGGCGCACCCGCGCTTCACATTGAAGACGTCACAGTGAGTTACCCCGGCACAACGCAGCCCGCGCTTGATGCAGTATCGCTCTGCATCCCGGCGGGGGTGCGTGTGGCCCTCGTCGGAGCGAATGGCTCGGGCAAAAGTACCTTACTCAAAGCAGTCGCTGGGCTCATCCAACCGAAGACCGGACGTATGAGCATCTACGGCCTGCCCATCGGTGCCTGCCATCATCGGGTGGCCTACCTACCGCAGCGCGGGGAAGTGGATTGGCGCTTCCCGATCACCGTGGAGCGCCTGGTGCTGGCCGGGCGTTATGTCCACCACGGCTGGCTGCGTCGGCCTGGGCCAAGCGACCGCGCGCTGGTTATAGCGGTACTCGATCAACTTGGCCTCGCTGATCTTGTTCGGCGACAGATCGGCGCGCTCTCGGGCGGGCAGCAACAACGCGCTCTGCTCGCGCGCGCACTGGTACAAGAGGCCGACCTGTTGCTGCTCGATGAGCCGCTGAGCGCTGTTGACGCCGCCAGTCGGCAGATTATTGCCACCACGCTCGACCAGCTGCGCCGCCAGGGCAAAACGGCTCTCGTCGCCACCCACCATCTCGATCGCCTCGCCGACGAGTTCGATCGGGTGATCGAACTTCACGACGGCACCCTATGCTATAGCGGCGGGCAGAACCGTTGAGTTGGCCTTTGTGCCGCTGGCTGCGACCGGCTCAGCCCGCGTCGTTGCCTGCGCCGGTCGACGGTAGCCCTGCCCTGGCGCAATCGACCTGCTCTCTGCTGTGGAGGCGATCTTTTCGGCTTGGCGGTACAAACCATGCTCAACTGGCTGCTCGAACCATTAACCTATAGTTTTATGCGCACTGGCCTGGCCGCAGCTACGCTTGTGGGCATCACCTGTGCGGTGCTTGGTGCGTATGTGGTGTTGCGCCGTATGGCCTTCATCGGCGATGCCCTTTCGCATACGGTGTTACCGGGGCTGGTGGTAGCCTATTTGAACGGCTGGAGTCTCTTCGGTGGTGCCATCGTCGCCGGGCTGCTCACCGCGCTCGGCATCGGCTGGGTCTCGCGACGGGGCACTGTACGTGAGGACACTGCGATCGGCGTACTCTTCACCGCGATGTTTGCGTTCGGCATCCTGCTGATGAGCCGGGTAGGCAGTTTTCGCGACCTCAGTCACATTCTGTTCGGCAACATCCTCGGTGTGCGGCCAGCCGATCTCTGGCTTATTGCCGTCATCGCCGTGAGTGTGTTACTTACCCTATTTCTGTTGCATAAAGAGCTGGAGCTAAGCAGCTACGATCCGATCTATGCCGAAGTGATCGGCCTCAAAGCCGACCGTATGCGTTTGGTGCTGCTGGTGCTGCTCGCATTTACCGTCGTCACCTGCATTCAGGTTGTTGGTGTGATCTTGACTTCGGCGTTACTTGTCACACCTGCGGCGGCAGCAGCGCTGCTCACCAATCGCCTGCCGCGTTTAATGCTGCTTGCGTCCGTGATCGCCGTCGGCTCCGCCCTGGTCGGTTTGTATGCTTCGTATTATGTCAATGTGGCTTCTGGCGCGGCGATTGTGCTCTGCTGCACGGCCTGTTTTGGCTGCGCCTGGCTAGCGCGTACGCTGCGCTCACACTGATAGTAGTGCAATTCCAAGCGACGTATTCGGCCATTAAAGCATCACAATGGCGTGCCAATGCGGCAGCCACAATCTGCAATCTTAAATCTGCAATCGAAAGGAGGCCTTCGTGATACACGATTGGGCTGATCGCTGGCTGGGTGGATTCTGTGCGGTAGGTGCTTTGGGTGGGTTGCCCGTGCGCGGGGCGGACTACACTGCCCATCCGCCGCTTGACAAGACATTGGCGCTGCCCGTTACAAGTACACTGGCCACCACCGATCTACATGCTATGCACGCGGCATGGTCGGACGCACTCGGCGGTGCGCCCGTGGTTGTGGTACGCAACGCTCCTCGCGCCTTTGCCATGTTGCTGCACGCGCTCGAAGTAGCGCCGGGCGAAGCCGTCGGCCTGCCCGCCAATGCCACCCGCGAATTAACCGAAGCGGTCAAGCAACATCGGGCGACACCACGTTTCATCGCTCTCGCCGCTGATCTGCGTATGCAGATCGCTCCTGAGCAGTGCGACCCCTGCCGTGTGAACTGGGCGCAACCTTGCGGCGGCGCATGGCCTGTAGCGGCAACGCTGGACAGCACACTGCTCGTCGATGCCAGTGATACCGTGCCATCGTTCGACCGCGCTACCGAAAGTAGTGCGACCGCGACCGTGTACGGGCTGTTCCTTACCGCTGATGAGCGCAGCGCTGGAGCGCTCGTTGTCTGTCGCGATGGGCAGCTTGCGCAGCGGCTTGCAGCACTGGCTGCACCCGACGATATGCCGAACGCGGCCTTAGCGCTGGCCCAGCTAGCGCGTCTGGCAGGGGCCAGTGGCGTGGTAGCGCGCCAGCAAGCGGTGCTCACTGCCATGCGCCACGGCCTCACTCAAGCTGCCGGGCTGCCGTTGCTCGCAGCGACACCAGCTACACTGGCCCAATCCATTGCAGTGGTCGTACCGCCGCACTGCGATGCAGCCACGTTTTACGCCTACGTGCTTGGCGAGCAAACACCGGTGCGCTGGCTGCCCGCACTGCGTCCACTTCATTACGCCGCACTGCGTGCGGATGGCGCTGCCAATGCGGCAACGACAGCCCAGCACCTGGCGCGGGTGTTGCTCGTGCCGGTCGGCCCCGACTTTAACGAAGAAGAGGTGAGACACGCCATCCTTGGCATCACCAAAGCCGCCGACTATCTCGCGTGCGCTGGTTCACCGACCCGGCGCGCGCCGATTGGTATGCCGCGTTGATGAACGAATGGTACGGCGCTGACCACGATGGCTATCGACCGCTGTTTTAGCGGTCTAGAGCACCGTCACCGGGCCGTGGTCGTCGCAGTGATCGCCGTGACGGTGGTGGAGCCGCCCGTTGATCAAATAATCGACGTGATCGCCGTGTGGGACGAGCGGATGGCCGCAGCCCTCGTGGTTGCACTGGCAGGCCACAGGCGCGCATCCATCGGGGTTCGTTTCGCTCACGGCGAGTGCGTGCTCATCGTAGTGATCGTCGTGGGCGTGATGCAAATGCCCGTCGTGTAGATAATCGACGTGCCCTCGTGCGCGATGCGGAGGTGGCCGCAGTGCTCGCTGTGAACGTGAGTGTGGCCTGCGTGCGTTGTGTGGCTGGTCATCTTGAACTTCCTGCTGTAGGAGCCGCTCGCTGCGTCGGCTGCAATAGCGTTATTATAGGCGCTGTAGAGCGCTGTAGAGCGCTTGGAGATGAGATGTGATCGCAGCTGGTGATTATTGGTATACTAGAGCAACCTTACTGGGATAATGAACAAGGCTGGCGTGGCTGCTGCTGGCGTAACCGCCAGCAGCCACACCGCGTATTCTTGCTATACCTTTATTGGAAGGCATGACCAATGGATATCGCGATTGTGCTCTACCCACGCTTCACTGCGCTGGACGCGATCGGCCCGCTAGAGGTATTAAGCAGCTTGCCGGGCGCACAAGTGCGCCTGGTTGCAGCGGAGCCCGGCCCGATCACCAATGACACCGGCCTGCTCACGGTACAGGTTGAAACCCCGCTAACAGCGCTGCCCAAGCCTGACATCGTGCTGGTACCCGGTGGCCCTGGCTGCTTCGCTGTGATGCAACATACCTTAACGCTCGCGTGGCTGCACACCGCGCACAAGACCAGCCGCTTCACCACCTCGGTTTGCACCGGCTCGCTGATTCTGGGTGCTGCCGGCCTGCTCCAGGGCGCGCCAGCGACGACCCACTGGGGCTCAGCCACCGATCTTGCACCGTTCGGTGCAAGCTATTGCCACGAGCGTTTCGTACGCCACGAGCGCATCATCACGTCCGCCGGTGTCTCGGCGGGCATCGACATGGCGCTCTGGTTAATCCATGAACTGTCCGGTGCGCCGACGATGGCAGCGATTCAGCTGGCGATCGAATACGATCCGCAGCCGCCTGCGCCGATGGTCGCGCCACCCACACGCCACGAAGACGTGAGCGCCGAACACTGGCAGGTCATGGCACACCGCCGCGCTGTTGGCAGTGCGTGATCGCGATTGGTGTGGAAGATATCGGTGCTTGTAGTTCGTGCGCGGCGTAGCCGTGAACGAACTACAAGCAGCATGCACAGTTTACGCGACATTGGTTATTAGTCGATGTGTGGAATAACTTCCTCCGCGAAGCGGTGTAGCAGGTCACGGTCGTAGGCGACGCGCGGTAGGTAGACGATGACATAGTTGACGCCCGCATCGACCATGCCCTGCACGCGTGCGACGACGGTCTCTGCTGTGCCGACGACGGCCATCTTCGATAGCTCTTCAAATGACATGCCGAGCGCCGCACGGATCTTCTCAGTTGCGGCCAGCGGATCAGCACCATCGTTGAGCAGAATTACATTCAGGTTGCTCGAACGGATAATCTCGTCATACGCGCGCCCGACCGTTTCGCAGTGGCCCTGCAGCACCGCAAATTTATGGCGCAGGGTATCGGGGTCGCCGCCGACGTTGCAGGCGTTGCCATACTGAGCGACGAGCTTGAGCGTCACCTGCTCGCCACCGCCGCCGATCCAGAGCGAAGGATAGGGCTTTTGTACACCCTTTGGCTCATTGATCGGCTCGTTGATCGTAAAGTATTCACCCTGAAACGTGGGCCGTTCCTCCGTCCACATTTTTACCATAATTTGCGTAGCTTCGCGAAAGGCACGCATGCGGTCGCGGGTTTCCGGGAAGCCGTAGCCATAGGCACGCCACTCGTGCTCGTACCAGCCCGCGCCGATGCCGCAGTACAGCCGCCCATGGCTGAGCACATCGACGGTCGAAGCGACTTTGGCGAGATAGGCCGGGTTGCGGTAGCCGAGGCAGCTCACCATCTGGCCAACTTTCACGCGCTGCGTATCGCGCGCCAGTGCCGCCGTGATCGTCCAGCACTCGAACGTCGTCTCCAGTGTCGGTTTCGGTACGGTGTGAAAATGATCATAGACCCAGACCGAGTCGTAGGCGCTGATCAGGTCGGCGATTTTGGCCACCTGTGTCATCGCTTCATATTGCTCCACCGGATCGCGGATCTCCACCAGATCCATTCGCCATCCCTGTGGTACAAACACACCGAATTGAACCGCCATGATTTACTCCTTACTGCTCATGGCTGTAGTGTACATTGCGAGCTGCAAGCACGCTAGCCACGGCTCTATTGTGGCCGAGAACCAGGCCGAGCGCAAGGAGCATCGACTGCTCGCCTTGACGCCAACTGCGCAGCTGTCTATACTAAAATGGTTGAGCATGCCACAAATACAACGATGTCGCTACGCTCGCAATCTCTATAAGGAGTATCGTTATGACTGTTCGCACCAATGGGACAAAGCTGACTACGACGCCAACGCCTGATCTTGGCCTGAGCGAGGCAAATGTGCAGGGTGTTGCCGCCATTCTCAATCGGCTGCTTGCCGACGAGCACGTGTTGTATATGCGGCTGCGCAACTATCACTGGAATGTCGTTGGGATGGCCTTCGGCCCACTGCACGCCCTGTTTCAAACCCAGTACGAAGCGCTCGCGCTCGATATCGATGATATCGCCGAGCGCATTCGTATGCTTGGCCCGGCTGTGCCCGGCACGCTGACCGAGATGCTGCAGCTGACGACGCTCACCGAGCGGCCTGGCGATCTGCCGGAAGATATCGCGATGGTCGCGCAGCTTGTCGCCGACCACGAGGCGATTATCCGCAACCTACGCCGCGATCTGCGCGCCTGCGACGAGCAGTACGACGATATGGGCACGAGCGATTTCCTTACCATGCTGGTGGAGAAACACGAGAAGATGGCGTGGCTGTTGCGCGCGCATATCGAGCAGCGGGTGGCGTAGGGAGAACTCAGGCGTCAGGAGTCAGAAGGCGCAGGCCACGCTTTGCAGCGTGGCCTGCGCCTTTGCGGTATAATCGTGATACGCGATGTTAGTTGAGTGATGGACGCTGAGGTGCTGCAAGCGTCGGGAAGCCGGGGCCGAAGGGAGCAAGCGCAGCGCTTTGGCCAAGCGCATTAAGCTGCGCTTCGGCCTCGTGGACAAGTGCGGTAAGCACACGTAGTTCGTCGCGGCTTAGGCACAGGCCTGCGCTGTTTAGCCAGAGCTGCACACCGCCATCGTAGCCCTGCACAAGCCGGTAGTAACCGCGCCGTAGCGTTGGTAGTTCCTCCTCAAGACCCCAATCGTCGAGCACAGCTGCGAGATGCGCTAGATCATAGGGGGCGATGCGGAAGCTCGCGTCACCCCACATGAGGCAGAGCGATGCATCAGGGAGCAAAGCGATCAGTCGTCCGGGCGTCGCGCTGGCGATCGGGGTTAGTTGAGCGTTCATCGGCGCTTTCGTTTATTCTCTGCGAATAACTGCTGTGAGTATATGCTAATCAAGGAACGACTGTCAATGTATTGAAGCTGCGCGTTTCCTGGGCAGAAGCTGGTAGTTACGGGTACAGGAGAGCGGAGGATTCAAGATACCGAACAGTCTATGCTTTACGCTCCGTGGTTTCTTAGTTCTCGGTTCTGTGCTCTGCGCTACACGCGCTTAAGCTTACGCCGCGCGCGTTTATGCAGCAACTCGGCCACCGGTCGCCCGTTACGCACATGGTTATCGACGATGCGATGCACATCGGCGGGGCGCAGATCAACGTACGGTAGCCCACCGGGAACCACACTCATCACCGGTGCATCGTCGCAGTAGTCCTGGCACTTGGTGATCTCGATCGCGACTTGATCGGCGAGATCTGCCTCGTGAAGTGCTGCCTGCGCCGCGTTGAGCAACTGTCGCGTGCCGGCGCGCGCGCAGTCTTTACCTGCACAGATAGCGAGGCATGGTCGCCCCGCTCGAGCGATCTTCTCAACACTGCGTAGTTTCTCGTCTTTGCCCACGGCGTTCTCGATCTAGCTATGGCTATGCACGACATTACCTGAACGGATACGTCTGTTAGTATCAGCTAATATAGGCTGTTTGTCAAGCAAAAACTTGCAATACTCCACATAGGGCCGTCCCTGGCAGCATCGGTTGCCCAACGCGCCACAACGCAGTACAATAGGCCGAATATGGTACAAGATCGGCGTGGGGTTGTCGCTACACCGACAACCCACGCCGAGTATTAAACTTATAGATAACGAGGCTGTTGATGCAGACCTATGATGATTTGATCAGCGAGCTTGAAGATGCCTGGACGACCGTAGGGCTGCACGAGCACGCCTTTGTCGAAAGTGTCGTGCCATCGAGCCACGACCGCAATGTCAAAATAGAGCTCTTCCCCGACCACGACGAGCCGATGAGCTTTACGAACATGCCGCCCTGGGTCGAGTTGAGCCTGACTTGGTCGGCTGTCCATCAGCTGCGTGCCGAGGGCCGTTCGCTGCCGCTCGAACCGCTCGAGCTGATGTGGACGTACACTGCGACGCTACAGGGCAACCTAGAGCGTAGCGATGGCGAGCTGGTGCGAATCTTCCAGCGCGCTGTTCAGGCTGCCTTTCGCCGGTATTACCCCGCCGAGGCCGATCTGATGGAGCCGCTGAATATCGAGGTGCGCCGAATTTACCAGGGCGGCGCGCACCCCCAGCTCGAATATGTGCAGCTGGTCAGCACCAATATTACCGATCTCTCCGACCAATGGGGCGAGAGCGATCAGCGTAGCCTGCGCACGCTCATCCGCACCGAGCTGCAGCTCACAGCGGCTATTCTAGCGTTTCTTGGCGAAGCCTTCGCCCCCAATGGCTCTGGTGGCTATCGCACGGTAGATGCAGCGTGAACCGTGCGGCGTGATTCTGTAACAACGTGAAGCGCTGCGAGGCACACTTCACGGTTCATACGACAAAGAAGAAGAACGCGCGCCAAATAACCAGCGTTAGCAGCAGATGCCCCGCCGTGCGCAGAGCCATGGCGGGGCTATTTTGTTCGCGCCAGATCGATGGCAGCGCGAAGACCAGATCAGTGCCCCAGCAATAGCGACGGGCCAGGCACTGGCCGTAACACTGCCAAAGCGCGAGAGCGCGAACGATCCACTGGCCTGAAAGAGCAAGGCAGCCCCCAGCAACAGCGCGAGATATGGGCGCATGAAGAGTTCTATTGTGTGCTGTGGCCGAGCATGCCAGCGCGGTAATTCTAGCAGCAATAGCGCGCTGAAGAGATCGAGCGTGTAGGGAAAGTCGCGTGCCCCTGGCAGCGGCAGTAGGCTGATCAGCAGGAGCGGGCCAGCAGCAAGCATCAGGTCGGCGGCTGAGACCACACGAACGCCAGCGCCACGGCTGAGCACCCATGCCAGCGCGATAGCGCTGAGACCACCGGGGTAGAGCAGCAAGCGCGGCCAGGCCTGCCCAACGGTAACAAGGAGTTCACCCACGCTGCACCAGGGTAGTATAAGTGCGCAGCGCCAGCCAGACCAGCGCGCCGAGCACCAGCATCAGCGCTAGCAAGGCAAACGAGGGTAACGCCGCAACCGGTGTACGCGCTGCATTAAGCACCTGCAAACCGATCCATGGCCACAGCACCAGATCGCCATATGGTGTCAGCCCGCCCTGCAGCTGCGCGATAATCGGCTGAATCAAGGTTGTCACGATCAGGGGCGAAACCACACCAAGCCCCACACTCAGCCCAAGTGCAACCTTGATCACCGGCGGCAACCCAGCGACCGCGTGCAACTCGTGCCCACTCACCCCTTGTTCCTTATGCTGCGCCGCTATAGTTTCTAGTTCCTGGCTCCTGGCTCCTGGTTCTTGGTTCCTGGTTCCTGGTTCTTGGTTCCTGGTTCTCGGTTCTTGGTTCTCGGTTCTTGGTTCTTGGTTCTGCCCTTGCCCACGCAGCGACACAAAAGCAAATAACAACCCCAGCAGCCAAATAACAATGCTCAGCGCACTACTGCCTGCTGCCGCCGCCGCACCAACGCCGATCCAGAGCGTGACAAAGGGCAAGGTGAGTGGCACAGCACCAGAAAGCAGCCAGTGCGACCAGCGTAGCTCAACTGACGCTCGGCGCAGCGCGCCGAGCGTCAGTACAATGGCGCTCAGCAACGCAAAACACGCCAGCCCGATGCCAGCTCCGCTCGTTAAGCCAACGCCAATCAGCGCTAACCCACCATACACGCGCAAGATAGACAGTTGAATCACAGAGGGCACAGAGCTTTTAAGGTCTGCCACCTGCCGTCGCTCATCGCTATTCTGACTCCTGACTCCTAACGCCTGACTCTGAAATAGTGCTTCCGCCAGCGCCCAAAAAGCCAATGTGCTACCAAGCAACAGTAGCGCCGCCGACCAGCCACTGTTCCAAGGGCCAAGGCTGTAGAGCCGCAGCAATGGATAAAACCATGCCGCGTGCAAAAGCAAGCCACCGGGCCTGAGCGCCGTATCGACCTTCGGCTTGCTCGGGCTATGTGCTCCTGAATCCTGAACCCTGGATCCTGCATCTTGCGGCAACAGCCCCGCGCCAAACAACGTCGCCAGCGCGATCAAGCCAAGCTCGCGCTATTGAGCCCACCGCCCGCACTCACGGCATTGTAACGCCACGTCCCACCCGTGAGCCAGATCAGCGCGACGCCGCCGAGCAAGGCGATGCAAGGAATGGCCAGCGTTGCAAAGCGATCCGCACGCAGATCAAAGAACCAATGACTTGAAACTGCTCCGCTTATCTCGCCTCCAGCGTTCTGGTTCTCGGTTCTCGGTTCTCGGTTCCACCATAGAGCCGCAGCCACACTCAGCGTCAGCGCCATCAGCAGTAAATGGGTAGTAGCATAAGCGCAGATCAGCAGCGCAGCGGCGAGCAACAAGCGCAACAGCGGCGGTCGTGGGTGTAGGTACAGCGCGACAGCTGTCGCACCCAGACATAGCAGCATCAAGAAGATCGCGAGTGCGTCGATACGCAGCAATCCGGCCGCCCAACCAGGCTCAAGCGGGGTTTCGTAGGCCTGAAAGGCCAGCAGCGCCAGCAACCAGGAACTCACCAGCAAACCATAGGCGACAAGGCGACGCGACGAAGTCATCGGCGTTTGCCGCTCGCGAGCTCCTGCCGCCAGTACTTGCAGTTATCGCAAAAAGCTACTTTGTAGCCCGCCACCATAGCGCGACGCAAATCGTGGCCGCAATTTGGGCAGCTCCCCGTCAGCAAATTGCCCGCCCCCGTCACCACCGGCTGCTCCGGGATCAGGTTGGCTATTGGTTTACCTGATCTTTCACCAGCGAGGGTACCATTATTATCGGCGTGTGCATCTGATGCGCCTGCGCTTCTGACTCCTGACTCCTGACTCCCGACTTCTCCCGCAGGCACAAAGCTCCACATCAGGCTCAGGTGCTCGACTAACACGGCGTAGTCGGCAGCTCCACGCGAGCGTGGATCGAACTCATAAATCGTCTGGCCTTCGGACGACGCTTCCGAGAGCCGAACATTCACACGGATCGGCGCAGCGACGAGATCGCCGTAGGTGCGCTGCAGCTCGGCGAGCAAATCGCTCGACTGGCGCCGTCGTGGGTCGTACATGGTTGGCACGATCACGCGCACCGCTTTGATCGAGTTCTTCACTCGTGCCACTTGCTTAACCAGCATCTCCAGGCCCTTCACCGAAAGGGCTCCACCGTTGTCGGCACCAGTACATCGCTCGCCGCCGTCAGAGCATTGATGTTGAGCACGGTGAGCGAGCCACCGCAGTCGATGAAAATAAAATCGTACTGGTTCTTTACAGGGCGGAGCGCCTGTTCGAGCACACGCGGCCAGTCGGGGCGCGCGCCGATCGTCGGCTGCGCGGTAAGTAAGGTTTCGTCGGCGGGCAGTAGGTCGAGATTGGGCCGTGCAGCGACAATGCATTGGTCGATGCGCGCACCATCGATCAGTACCTCGTAGAGCGTACGGCGCGGTTTAAGGCCGAGCGCCATCGCCAGGTTGCCCTGCGCGTCAACATCGACCAGCAACACACGCGCGCCCTTCAGCGCCAAGCCGGCCCCGACATTCACAACCGTGGTGGTCTTGCCGATCCCGCCTTTAAGATTGGTGACTGCGACGATCCGGCCCATAGCGCGACTCGCTTCTGCTGGGATAGCGGGAGGATGCGCCTGATAGTGTAGAGTATGGCCTAGCCCGTGTCAAGTTCGAGTTCATGTCGAGCATATAAACAACAGGTTGTGAACAAGGAAGTGTAGTACGTGGCAGCCTAGCCGTGGCGTACTACACTTCCACTTTATAGCGCATTAAAAATTGTTATAGATCATCGATAGATCATATTTTGTTGTTGTGTGCTTAACCTCTGCTGCATCTGCGCTTAACCTCTTGTCGTTACAATCGATCAGCTACCTGGTTGGTTTCGCCGAAAAGAGGTACCGATGAGTCTGCGACCTGAGCGTATGCTTAGCCGCCGCGCGATGCTGCGCACGATGCTTACCGCCGGTGCCACCGGCGTGCTCGCCGCCTGTGGCCAGGCCACCTCGACCGCACCCGCCGCCGAGGCTCCCGTTGCTGTTGGCACAGCAGCATCGACCGAGCGCGGCACATTGCGTCTAGCCCATACTCTCGAATGGGCGGGCAAGGAAGTGCTCGCCCCGGCTTCGCCCGCCCGCTTCTTCCCACCGGTCTCATTGCTCTACAGTTTGCTCGTTCGCCTCGC
>JAAUTF010000114.1 GCA_012031775.1 Candidatus Altimarinota bacterium
GGCCGGCGTGGCGACGCCAGCGCCGAACGCGCCGCGACCCAGGGCGTTGAGCAGATCGCGCACCACAGCTTTGTTGGCGTGCCGCTGCGCCAGATCGCTACCAGTGTTGTCGGGAAGCTCGCCTACCGCTTTGATAGGCCAGCGCTGAAAGGCGGGCATGTCGAGCTGTCGGAGCACGTCGGCCCAGCTGCTGGCGCTGTTGTGCTGCAAGACAATCCCATCGCGCACCTCGTTGAAGCTCCAAAGCTCCAGGCAGACGCGCATGCCGCTGGGGGCGACGCCCGCGAACGGGCCGCAGTGGGTCATTTCGATGGCGGCGTAGGTAAACACCAGTTCGCCCTCGGCGATCTGCTGGAAATGGGCCGTGCGCCAGTCGGCGAACAGCTGGTGCATCGGCGGCACGTACTGACGGGTCTCGTGGAAGCCGGGGTGGGGGTCGAGCAGGGCGAAGTCGCCCCGGTTAACGGCCTCGAAAAGCTGGGCGATCAGGGCCTTGTTGTGCGCAATCTGAGTGTTCATATCTGCTCCTTTTGCGTAAGTCGATTGGGTCTGCTCAGCTCGCGGCCGCGCCCTGGATCTCCAGCACCGCGTGCAGCAGCCCAGCGTCGTAGGTCATCGTGTACGGCGCGCCAAGCCGCTTGAGCAGCCGCAGCGACGGCCCGGTTCTCCGGCAGGAGATCGGCATGAAGCGATGGCGAGACCTTGGAGCCGACGTGCCAGGGCTACGAGCTGGCAGCCAAGCAGGCGGCCGAGGCCCTGGCCCTGATAATCGTCGCGGACGAGCATCGCCAGCTCAGCCTGATCGAAGGCATCTGGGCTGCGGGCGAGCTCGGCCACGGCGATCGCTTCCCCGCCCGTGTCAGGCGGACGGGCGATCACCAGCGTAATGCCGAAGCGCGTGGTGTGCAGCACCATCCGCCTTGCCTCCGCCCGGCTATGTGTCGTCGAGGACACCAGGGGCTGAAAGTAGCGCAGGTAGCGCGAGTGGTCGGACAGTCGCAGGAGTAGCTCGGCGATGCCGGGGAGATCGTTGGGCTGCGCGTGCCGCAGCACAAAGGGCGCTGCATGGTCACGCATAGAAGTTGGCCCTGGCCATCATGAGATCGCCTTTCCTAATGTGCGTTTCCGGCGGTTGAGGCCGAGTATCGCATGGTCGTGTTGACACCGTGTTGACAGCCGAGAGAATGGCCTGGCGACGGCGACGCGCCGCTGTCAATACGGTGTCAACCACCAGGCTGTAACGTGTGGGGTGTGAGCAGCGCTTATTAACCCCAGCAGCACGGCACACGCCGCGGGGCTGCCCGCCATTGCCGATGTACCCAAGAGGAGCTTGAAGCCATGCGAGATGTTACGCAGCGAGACCTCCACAGGCTCAGGTTGCTTGCCCTGGCGCTGGTCGCCTTTATTCTGTGCGGAGGTAACGAGCAGCAAGCACACAATATTTGCCAGACTACGTATGGAGGATCACGATGGCTCGCATCGAGCAACGACTGCAGGAACTAGGGATCGTTCTGCCCACGCCCCTTCAGCCACCGACTGGCACTCGCCTGCCCTTTCCGTGGGTACGCATCGTCGGCACGCGGGCGCTTATCTCCGGTCACGGGCCGACGAACCCGGACGGCTCAATTGCGCAGCCGTTCGGCAAAGTCGGACGGGAAGTCACCATCGAGCAGGCCTACGCGGCCGCGCGCCTGACCGGCCTGGCGATGGTGAGCAGTCTCAAGCAGGAGCTTGGTGACCTTAACCGCATCGCCGCCTGGGTTCGGATCTTCGGCATGGTGAACGCCGCTCCCGGCTTCAATCAGTTCCCGGCGGTCATCAATGGCTTTACCGACCTGATCGTCGAGGTCTTCGGCTCCGAGGTGGGCGCGCACGCGCGGAGTGCCGTCGGTCTGGCCGAGCTGCCGTTCGACATCCCGGTCGAGATCGAAGGCGAAGTTGCCCTGCACACGCTATGAACGCTGAGCCTCCGCCGCTGATAGGTCAATGGATGTATGGCAGAGGAAGGCTGAGCGCGTGAGCGTGACGGGGCACGGAGGTGCGATGATGACCGAAGAGGCATCGGCAACACGGAACGGCGACGTAGCGAGCTAACATCGAGGCAAACGCAAACGAGGCTTCACAGCAGGGCCGAGGGCTCTATGCTCTCGGCATCGTTGTATCGTTGTTACTGTTTAGTGTCAGTTTTACTCGAAGTTGATGTGCAGCGATCGAGGAGCAGTTGGTCTGGCCCTTGAAAAACGGCGTGTACGATGTACAATCAGGGAGTGAAATGGAGAGAAAGAGCGCTCTGAGCAAGCAGCGTTTTTCTGCGTTACAATGTACTCTAAAGAAATGTCGCGGAATTACTGAACAGATGTCGCGCAAAAAGTGAAATTTGACACATGCAACCTGTATTGCTTGCGAGTGCGAATGGTGATGTGGGCATGGAGGCGGCCTGGGCGATTCTGGCGGTGGGCGGCAGTGCGCTCGACGCGGTTGAGGCTGGTACGCGCTGCGTCGAGGATAACCCGGACGATCACTCGGTGGGCTACGGCGGCTATCCCAATTTGCTCGGCGAGGTCGAACTCGATGCCTCGATTATGGATGGTTGCACCTTGCGGGCGGGCGCGGTGGGCGCGCTGCGCGGCTACCGTCATGCGATCAGTGTTGCGCGCCGTGTGATGGACGAACTCCCGCACGTGCTGCTCGTCGGCGACGGTGCAGCGCGCTTCGCTGATGAGATCGGTATGCAGGCCGAGAACTTGCTCACGCCCGAGGCCGAGCACGCCTACCGCGAGGGGATCAGTGGGCGCCTGCCCGACGATTTTCGCGATGCGCAGGGTGCGCTGATCGGCGATTTACTGCGGCGCGCCACTGGCCTTGCCACCGACCCCGAACGTGTTGCGGGCACGGTGAACTTTCTTGCGATCGATACTCAGGGCAACATCGCGTCGGCGGTCAGCACCAGCGGCTGGGCCTGGAAGTACCCCGGTCGCCTCGGCGACTCGCCGATCATCGGTGCGGGCAACTACGCCGATAACCGTTACGGCGCGGCGGCTTGCACTGGCTGGGGTGAGCTGGCTATACGCGCCTCCACCGCCCGCAGCGTTGTGCTGTATCTGCAACAGGGTCTGGCGCTCGAAGACGCTTGTCGCGCTGCTTTTGCCGATCTCGCTGCCTTCGAGCGCGACCCGCAGCGTGTCTTGATGAGTATGGTCGCCCTTGACCGCGCCGGGAATATGTGCGCTGTCAGTACCTCTGCCGAGCGGACGTTTGTGTATCGTACCGCAGCGATGAAGAAACACAAACGCACTGCGCGCCTCCATTTGCCGCTGGTGCCGTAGCAGTCCTCTGCTGCCAATGTCGGGTACATTATTGTGTGTCGTGGTGTGGCGGCGGCATAGCCCCCACCACATTACGGCACGCAATAATCGTTCGCCTGCTGCCCAGCACTAGCAGGAAGGCGAACTTCACAAGCTCGAACCAGGCCAGCGCAGCGCAGAGAAAGACGCCGAGTGCGCCATCGCGCCAGCCGCCCAACTGTACATAACGCCGCATAAACTCGCGGGTTGGTGCGCCGACAAAGTTGCGCAGCCGGGCGCGCCGTCCTTCAGCGTTTATGGTGCGTGCCTCAGCCAGTGCGTACCGCGTTTGCTTCAGCCAGAACTCATCGAGGCGCTCGATATTGTGGTGAATAAGATGGTGCTGTAGCTGTGCGCTCGGGCCGTCGAGCAGTACTAGTTCATGCACCAGCCGCCGCTCGTCGTAGCGCGCTGCCGCCCGCTTGAGCAGGCGCAGTTGTGGGTCGGGGTACCAGCCACCGCCGCGTACTGTTTGGCCGAAGAAGATATTGCAGCGCGGGATCCAGTAGCCAACATAGGCCCCGGGGTGCGCCAACAGCGCGCGGATCTCGGCATGCAGCGCGGGCGTCAGCCGCTCGTCGGCGTCGAGAAGAGCACCCACTCGCTCTGGCATAGGTCGAGTGCGCGGTTGCGCTGAGCGGGGAAGCCACGCCAGGCCTCGGTATATGTACGTGTCCCCGCTTCAGCCGCGATCCGGGCGGTCGCATCGCTGCTGCGCGCGTCTAGAAGCAATAGCACCTCATCGGCCAGACCGTTTATGCTTGCTAGGCAGCCGCCAATATGCTGTTCCTCGTCGCAGGCGATGATAGCGATAGAGAGCGATGGTTGCATAGTAGTTCGAGAAAATACGGGGCGCTGCTGCTTTGTAGGCAATCCAGCAGCACCCCGTTTATGTTCTTGCGCGCAGCGCATTGTAGCACAGCAGTGTATAATGCAGCGGCAGGAATTGGCCACACAAGATCTGCTGAGTCCTGACTATTGAATATTGCACTGGGAGCACATACCGATGACCGAATTCTCCAACGCTCCACGCCCGCTAGCTATTGGCGACATCCTGGATGGCACGTTTCGCCTCTACCGGAATAATTTTCTGCTATTTCTTGGCATCGCCGCGCTGGCTCAGGTGCCGCTGCTGATCTTCCAAGTTGCTTTTCAGGCCACGGCTGGCATGCAGTTTACCACCGATTATCTTCAGCTTATTGAGAATATTGGCTCGCTTGACCCGACGATCGATTCTTTCAACGATCTGCCGCTTGCAAGTGTAGGCATCTATCTCATCGGCTCGCTGCTTTTTGGCCTCTTTCAATATGGCATCGTGCAGCAATTGATGAATGGTGCCCTGATTAATGCGGTTGCACAGCGCTACCGTGGCGAGCCGATCTCGGTGCTCGGCAGCTACAGCTTTAGCCTTACTACCGCATTTAATCTGATCGGCTCTGGCCTTATCGTCGGTGTGATCGTCGTGCTCGTTTCGTTCGTCGCGAGTGCTATCGGTGTTGGTTCGATCTTTCTGTTGGCGACATTAGCTGAAGGTGGCGACTCCGGCGGCGCTATCCTCAGCGCCATTCTGGCTATCGTTCTGACCTTTGTGCTTGGCTTGGCGGTTATCTTCGCGCTGATCTATATTCTGATGCGCTTTATTTTTGTGCCACAGGCAGTGGTGCTGGAAGAGCAAGGGGCCTTTACCGCGCTTGGCCGTAGCTGGCGGCTAGTGGGCGGCTCCTTCTGGCGGCTGCTCGGCATAACACTGTTAATCGGCCTCCTGGTCTATATTCTGGTTGGCATCCCTGTTGGCATTCTGTCCTTTGTGATGCAGCTCACGCTTGGCAGTGTCGATGATCCATTACAGAATTTTGCACTGGTGACCGCGCTCAACACGTTTATGACGTCTATCGCGCAGATGATTACCTTGCCGGTGCAATGGGCGGCGATGACTTTGCTCTACTTTGATGTGCGCGTACGCCGCGAGGGCTTCGACATCGCCCAACGCCTGCAAGAGCAGCCCGGACTGGTGGTTGAGCGCTAGCGCTGAAACGCGATCTGAAGTGTGAACCGAACCGCTCCGCATAACTTAGGGTCGTAGGCATTACATATCACGGCTCACACATGCTTTTCGATCATTACATTCGTAATCGTTCTATCTATGTGGCTTGGGCCTTCTGTTGTGGCGGCGCAAGAGCAACCGGATCTGGCGAGCTACACTGTGGCGGTGCGCGAGGCGCTCGCGGCAGCACAGCGGCGCGACCGCATCGGGCTGGAGGCGATAGCGCCTGTTCTGATCGAGACACGCAGCGTGCGCCTGGCCGATGGCGAAACGTTGCCGGTTGATAATCGTTGGCTGGCAGAAGCGGTTGGGCCGCTCGACCCGGACTTTGCCACGATCGCTGCGCAGTTGGGTACACTAGTGGAAATGCTGGTGCTTGCGGAGAGCGCGGCTACCCCCGATGCGCAGCAGCGGCTGGCGACCTTGTTGAGCCAGCCGCCTTTTGCTGATCCGCCGGAAGATACGGGCTGGTTGGATCAGTTGCTGCGCTGGCTGTTCGAGCTGCTCGCCCGTATTTTTGATCCCCTTGCTGATGCGGCACCGGCGGCGGGGACGCCGCTCTCCTGGCTCGCGCTCGCACTTGCGGTCTTGCTGATCGGTGGCGTGCTCTTCTACTGGCTGCGTGGTATGCGCCGGGCCATGGTGCGCGATGCTAGCCTACCAGCAGACGACCCTGAAGCCAACTTGACGGCGAGCGCGGCGTTGCAGCAGGCGCAGTCGATCGCGCGCGGCGGCGATTATCGTAGCGCGGTGCGGCTGCTTTACCTCTCGGCTTTGCTCTGGCTCGACGAGCGCGGTATGCTGCGCTACGATCGCGCGCTCACTAATCGTGAGTATCTCGATCGACTGGGCGATAACGCCGCGCTACGCGCCCGCCTCGGCCCGATTATCGAGACCTTCGATCGCGTCTGGTATGGCTATGCCCCGATCGACGAGGCTGGTTTTGCCGATTACCGCCGCCAGGTCGAGGAGCTGCGCGCCCCATGAAAAATCGTCGCGACATCTTCATTCTGATCGCGCTCTTCCTGGGCCTGATGCTCTACGCGGTGCTTGGGCCGGCTAACGATGCGGAGGACGCGGTCAGCAGCCTGCCGACGACCTACGCTGCCAATGCGAGCGGGGCCCTGGCGCTCTACCGCTGGCTTGGCAGCAGCGGCTATGCTGTGCAGCGCTTTCAGTTTCAGGAATACCGCCTCGATGACGAGGTCGATGTGTTGTTCATCCTCGACCCGCAGGAGAGCTTTAATCGCACCGAAGCACGCGAGGTGGTACGCTGGGTGGAGGCGGGTGGTACGCTGATATTTGCTGAAGATCAGGTCAATCTTTTTGGTGGTGCCGCCCAGTTGCTTGAGGAACTGGAGGTCGATGTCGTTTTCTACGAGCCGCCCGACGGCCAGCCCGATACGATCGAGCGCGCCCCGGTGTTGCAGCCGCTCTTCGACACACCGCCAGTGGGCGAGGTGCAGGTCAACACTGGCCGCATCCTGCGCAGCGAGCGCGGCGATGGGCTGCCGATCATCGGCTTGCCAGATGCCACCGTGCTGCTGGCAATGCCGCGTGGCGCGGGGCTGGTCTACGTCAGCTCATCGGCTTACCCATTCACCAACGGCGGCCTGGAAGATCCGCAGAACGCAGCGCTGGTGCTGAACCTGTTGCGCGGCGTGCCTGCTGGCGCGACCCTGCTGTTCGACGAGTATCACCACGGCTACTATAGTGCGCCGTCGCTACGTACGCTGGTGCTGAGCAGCCCCTGGGGTTGGGCGCTGATCTACGGTGTAGTAGTACTGGCTGCGTATCTGATCATCAGCGGGCGGCGTTTTGGCGCGCCGATACCGCTGCGCGAGGAGATCAAGTTGCGCAGCAGTGCCGAGTATATCGATAGCATGGCCGACCTCTTTCAGCGCGGCGGCAAAAGTGGCTATGTGCTGCGCCATTATCAGAACAGTTTTAAGCGGCGCCTCGCACGCCCCTTCGGCATCAACCCCGGCCTCGACGACGACGCATTTATCGAAGAATTGGCGCGCTACCGCGAGATAGATCAATTTCAGTTGCAGGATCTCCTGGCCCGTATGCGCAAAACGCAGATCGGCGAGGATGAGTTGCTGCGCCTGGTGACGGAGGCGGATGCGGTGCCGGGGCGGGGTTGAAGGATGCAGGGTTCAGAAGGGCAAGGCGGTAGAGCGTAGCGTGCAAGGTGCGGCCTTTGCATCTGTGCGGTTAAATGAAGAAATTCTGAGCCCTCAGCGTGCTCTACGGTAAAATGCCCGGCTTCGTGCGTTTCGTGGCGAAAAAGAACGATCGCGCCTGCTACGGTACAAAGGTTCGGCATGCGGCGTCAGCTTGAAACAACGCTTGATCTCCTGGATGAAGGTTTGCGTCTTTACCGGCGCGGCTTTGTGACCTTTGCGCTGCTGGCGGCGCTAGGTTTTGCGCCGCTGATCGTCGGCGTTGGGACAACCTTTGCAGCGGCGCGTTACTGGAGCAGCGAGGCGATTGTGCTGCTGGTGCTAGCCTGGTTGGTGGCGGGCGTCTTGTTGCTACTGTACTGCACCGGGGCGATGAGCCGTGTGGCGATCGCGCTGCGTGCCCGCCAGAACCCTGGCCTGCGCGCAGTGCTGGGCATGGGGCCGCTACGCACAGCCAGCATGGGCTGCTTTGGCCTGATCTACGGTATGTTGGTGAACGTCATCATCTCGCTGGGCAGCTGTATTATTTTTCTGCCGCTCTCGTGTTTTATGTCGCTCGGCTTTGGCGCTGCATCGGGGGCTGCCGCTAGTCTGGGGGAGATCGGCGCGGCGCTCGCCAGCTTTCTGCTCAGCCTTGCTTTGCTTACTACAATCGTATTGTACGGCATCAGCCTGGTGCTGAGCGGGGCCGGCTACAGCTGGATGCTCTACGGCATTCAGCCCTTTGTGCTAAGCGATATGCCGGTTCGTCGCGCGATGAGCCACAGCTTCGACCTGTTGTTCTATCAGTTCTGGCGCAACCTGCTGGTCTTTTTCGGCGCAAGCGCGATTTTCAGTGCGCTCACCGTCGCGGTGACGATCGCCGTAGGCGTGTTGCTGCCGCTGCCGCTCTACATTGCACTCGGGCCAGACTCGCTGTGGGCGCAGGGCCTTAGCGCGAGCGCCTGGCTGCTCGGCCTCGTGTTGGTGCTGCCGCCCATGCCGATCTGGATGACCCTGCTCTACGAGCGCAATCGCCGCGACCGCGATGGCGATGCACTTATCGAGCGCGTAGCATTGTTGGCACACGAGGCTTGAGGGTAAAGGGCAAGCTATCTATGGAGAGAGAAGTAGAGGATCGCGGAACCATTATCTTTTTGAACGGTACGTCGAGCGCTGGTAAGACGAGCATTGCGCACGCTTTTCAAGAAAAGAGCGACGCTCCCTACATCCATCTATCGATTGACCAATTTGTATACGCAGTTCCCGCTCGATTTTGGGCTGGTGATACGATTGGCACTGTACATCCATACTTCACGACCCTGGTATCCGGGTATCATCACTGTATTGCTGCACTTGCGCTGCGCGGGGACAATGTTCTTGTTGACCATGTACTGCAAGAGGATAAGTGGTGGTATGAATGTGCCCATATCCTTGCGCCGCTCCACGCAGTGCTTGTAACTGTCTATTGTCCGCTTCGTGAACTAGAGCGGCGCGAAGCAGCACGCGGTGATAGGCCGATTGGCCTGGCACGATTTCAGTATCCTCGCGTCTATGGCAATGGCCTATACGATATAAAAGTTAATACTTCTGTTGAAGACTCGGATGCGTGCGCAGGTAAAATACAAGAGTTTATACGATCAAAACCTCAAGTATCGGCGTTCACAAGTATCATCCAGGCTAATACTACTACGAGTCTTGTTAGGCTGAGCGCAGCGAAGGGTCTCGGCTGAGATGCTTCGCTGCGCTCAACCTGACAGGGAAGGGTGAAGGGTGATCCTTTAGCAAGCGAAGCTGTTCGGATCACGGATCACAGATCACGGATCACAGATCACGAATCGCGCTTCACGGATCACAATGATCATTCTGAATCCTGAATCCTGAATCCTGAATTCTCCACAATAGAAAGGTCTCTCTGTGACATTACGCGACACGGCTGTGGCCATTCGCCAGGAGGCGGCGCGGGTACTAGTGGGCCAAGATGAGCCGTTTACGCTGATGCTGGTCGCACTGCTGAGCGGCGGCCATGTGCTGCTGGAGGGTGTGCCAGGCACGGCGAAGACGCTGATGGCCAAGACGCTGGCCCAGTTGACGGAGGCCGAATTTAAGCGCGTGCAGTTCACACCCGATCTTATGCCGTCTGATGTGGTGGGGACGCAGGTCTTTGAGATGAATAGCAGCCGCTTTGTGTTGCGGCGTGGGCCGATCTTTACGCAGGTGTTGCTAGGTGACGAAATCAACCGCGCGCCGGCCAAGACGCAGAGCGCGCTGTTGGAGGCGATGGAAGAGAAACAGGTGACGATCGAGGGCGAGCGGCTGCCGTTGCCCGACCCATTTTTGTAGTGGCGACGCAGAACCCGGTGGAGTACGAGGGCACCTACCCCTTGCCGGAGGCGCAGCTCGACCGCTTTCTGTTCAAGATTGTGGTGGAGTCGGCACCGGCTGAGGTGGAGATGGAAGTGTTACGGCGCTATCACGGTGGTTTCGATGCGCGCCAGATTGCCAACGCCGGTATGCGTGCTGTGATCACACCGGAGGTGTTGACAGCGGCGCGGGCCGAGATCGCGGCGGTGCAGGTGGAAGAGGGTATTATCAAGTATATCAGCGATATTGCGCAGGAAAGCCGCAAAAGCCTGGATCTTGCCTTGGGCGGCTCGACGCGGGCGAGCATCGCGCTGCTGCTCACCAGCAAAGCCTACGCGGCGATGCAGGGGCGCAGCTATGTTAGCCCCGACGACGTAAAGTACCTGGTGCGACCGGTGTACCGGCATCGTATTATCTTGCGCCCGGAGGCCGAGGTTGAAGGACTGAATGCCGACACGGCACTAGGGCGCATTCTGGCCCGGGTGGAGGTGCCGCGATAGGGGGCCTGGGGCGTAGTAGGGAGGTGCAGCATGCTGCGCCCTACTAGGCCCCACACCAGATTTATTACGGGTTGAGCAAAAACGCGAGCGTATCGGCGAGCACGGCGCGGTCGACCGGTTCTTCGACGATAGCGATAGTCCAATCGCTGGCGTAGGGCACCGATTGCAGATGCACCATAGGGAGCGCGCTCGCGATAATAATCGGCACCTCGGCGCTGGCCTCATCGGCGCGAAGTTGTTCGATCACTTGCTCTTCCGGCGTCTCAAGGCCGCTCAAGGCGATAATAAACAGTTGCGGCAGGCTGGTGGGAAGTGCGTCGGGAGTGCAGCGCTCGATAACAAAACCGTCGTCGGGGACAAGTGCCGTAAGCCTATCGCGTGTGGCGGCGTCGCGCGAGACGACGCAAACCGAAATGGGCATCGCCGTGCTCTCCTCTAAGACAAGGTTACAGATGAGATTACAGAGTACAGCGCGCACGTACCAGGAAACAGTCAAGCGCTGCACAAACCTTCGCTACGATTGTAGCATATTCGTGAGACAAGGGCGGCGCCGGGCGAAAGAAGCCAGAATTCAGGAGTCAGAATTCAGAATTTGGAACCTTCTGACTCCTGACTCCTGACTCCTGACTCCTGACTCCTGACTCCTGACTCCTGACTCTTACATTCCTATGGTAAGATACAGCGCAGTTTCGTAGCCAGCAAGGAGAGCATAGTATGGGCCTGATGGACGGCAAAAAGGGGCTGATCATCGGTGTTGCCAACGATCATTCGATCGCCTGGGGCATCGCGCAGGCGCTTCATCGTGAGGGAGCGCAACTCGGCTTCAACTACGCAGGCGAGCCGTTTGAGCGTCGCGTGCGCCCGCTGGCTGAAAGCGTCCAGGCACCCCTGATCGCTCCGTGCGATGTCACCGAGACGCGCAGATCGCCGCGCTGATGCAGCAAGCGCGCGCTACTTTTGGCACCGATCGACTTTTTGATTCACGCTGTCGCCTTTGCCAAACGGGAAGAGCTGAGTGGCCCGTACCTTAACACAACACGCGCGGCTTTTTGCAGGCGCTGGAGATCAGCGCCTATTCGCTGACGGCGCTGCTCAAAGAGGCGGGCGACCTGCTTGCCGATGGCGCTGCGGTGCTCACGCTCACCTATCACGGTTCGCAAAAGGTTATTCCCAACTACAATGTGATGGGCATTGCCAAGGCTGCACTCGAGGCCAGTGTGCGTTATCTGGCCAACGACCTGGGCTCGCGCGGAATTCGGGTGAATGCGATCAGCGCCGGGCCAGTGCGCACCCTTGCCGCGAGCGGGATCGCTGGCTTTCGCTCGATGCATAAAGCCTTTGCCGAGCAGGCCCCGCTGCGGCGTAATGTCACTATTGACGATGTGGGCAACGCGGCGCTCTGGCTGTGCAGCGATCTCTCGACAGCGGTTACCGGCGAAATTATGTATGTCGATAGCGGCTTCAACATAATGGCGCTGACCGCCGAAGATTAGCCGGTGGTGAAGGGCGCACCACGCATCGTGGTGCGCAGCAACAACAGTGCTGTGCGCAGCACGCATCTATAGCGCTGGGCAGAAGCATTGAGCAGTACGTCTGGGGTGTTGTGGGGCAGCGAAG
>JAAUTF010000115.1 GCA_012031775.1 Candidatus Altimarinota bacterium
GACGGCAGGTCGACGAAGAACACCTCGTCGAACCTGCCTTTCCTGAGCAGCTCGGGCGGCAAGCGCTCGACCTCGTTCGCCGTCGCGACGACGAACACGCTCTCCTTCTTCTCGGAGAGCCAGGCGAGAAAGGTGCCGAGCACGCGGCCGCTCGTGCCGGCGTCGGCGTCACCGCCGGACTGGCCGAGCGCCTTGAGCATAAAGCACCGCCGCCCGCCCTGCGGCTCGAGATGTTATCTGAGGTCAAGCGCGCCGGTATTCCGGTTGGTGTGGCGATCTTGCCGATTGTGCCCTATATCAACGATACCGATCACGCACTACGTGCGCTGCTACGCGCCTGTGCCCAGGCCGAAGTCGATTTTGTCGTCTGGGATTATTTGCACATCCCCAACGAGCGCCACCGTAGCCGTATCAACGAGATTCTGGCGCGCGTCGGTAATTATCCGGCAAGCTACTACCGCGACATTTACCGTGACCAGTCATCCGTCAGCGCGCATTACCGGCGCGACCGCGATGCGATAATGCTCGATCGCTGCGATGGTGTCGGCCTTGAGGCGCGCGCACCCCATCGGCTCTACGCCGGGCGCCTGCATCCGAGCAACGAGGCCGCGCTGTTGCTCAAACATGCTGCCTTCCGCGATCGAGTGCAGGGCGCACCAACATGGCGGCGATCAATCGCGAGCTGGCGGAGAAGGCCTACGCTGGCACGGCCACGCTCACAGAGCTACAGCAGAGCAGCACCTGGCCGCAGTTGCGCTCGCTTGTGGAGCACCCGTAGGGTCGTAGTACATAGATTCTTACGGGTGTGTGGTAACGGCGGTGTTCGCCTGTGCTTGTAGGCGGGATAGAGCTCGGCGGCGTAGTGTACTCAGCCGGTCTTGGTATTCGGGGGCGGCAATTGCCTCCGTCCACATGATCAGCGCATCCTCGCCATTGTCGGTGTAGTAGCGCGGGCGCGTACCGCCGGGCTGAAAGCCATATTTAAGATAGAGGCGTTGAGCGACAAGATTGCTGACGCGCACTTCAAGCGTGAGCATACGCGCCTGTAACTCAAAAGCGGCGTCGATCAACCCGTTGAGCAGCAACTCGCCGACGCCGCGCCCGCGATGACGCGGGTCGACCGCGATTGTTGTGATATGTGCATCGTCGACTGTCAGCCATACCCCGCCATACCCGACGAGGGCGTATTCACTGGGGGTGGCTTCCTGAGGTAAGAAGGGCGCGAGCAAGGTGGAGAGTAAGCCGTTGCGGCGCAGGCGCTGGCCGTTGTTCTGGCGGGGCGGTGGGGTAGCGCTCACGCGCGCGACGAGGTAGCGGCAGCTGCTCGTATTGCGTAGCTCACGGCGATAAGTATTTGCCGACCAGGGCGTAGAGAAGCTTTGTGCTTCGATCTCCTGCACCTGCGGGATGTCGGCCTCAATCATCGGTTCGATGAAGTAGTACATCGCCATAACAAAAGGTACAGGGTACTGGCTACAAAGGACAGCACCACCTGCCCCATAACCTGTACCCTGTAACCAGTACCCTGTACCCTGTACGCTACTTAAGCGGCGTCGCCGACTCGACAAAGAACACGCTCTGATAGGCACCATCTTTGCCATGGCCGCCGCCTGTCTGGAAAGTGCCTGTCACTTCAACTAGGCCCCAGACATAACTGTTGTTCGGCCCAACATTCAGATCGCCGGACTTATCGGGCGGGAAGCCCTCCATCCAAATAATCTCGCCGATCGGTTGCGGGCTGCTGCCGTCCTCTTCGGTAGAGATACCCTCGGCCAGCACATAGATCACCGAGTTCCAGAAATAATAGCCCTGTGTGGTGATCGTCTGCCCGTTGTACTGATCGGGGTTACGCACCAGTTCGAACAGCGAAACCTTGCCTTCACCGAGCGCTGTATCCGCGATCCGCTCTTCAACACGGGTGACTTGCTCGATCGGCTCGGCACTGGCTACATTCAACAGGAAGCGATACTGCTGGTTCGGGCCATAACCGCCGTTCGCCTCAAAGGTGCCGCTCACACGCACAAAGCCATAGACCGAATCGCCGGGGCGATGCAGGTCTGCGGTGACATCGGCGGGGAACCCTTCAAGCCAGATCGGATCGCCAAGCGGTTGAGCGTCGAGGCCGTTGTCGAGCGTACTTACGCCGAGCGCGAGCACCGAGAGCGATGGCTCGCCACTGCGCCAGACATATGCCCCATCGACGGTTATCTCTTGGCCATTGTACTGTTGGGCATTCTCCGTGACATTCTGCACATATAAAGCAGAGCCACCGCCCAAACCGTTGCTGCTGCAAGTCGTCAACGTGATCAGGCCGAACAGCAGTAACGCGACGAGCGTCGTGGCTCGCCACGGGGTGCAGACCATGCCGTTTCCTCCTGTATTAGATACGATATTGTACCATCAAACGCGGCGGATTATACCAGAAGCTATCGTAGGCGGCAACATCGCGCTTACACGTATTCTTGACAGCCCTCTAGTTGGCGCGTATTATTAGCATACCTTAGCGGTATTGAAAAAAGTTCATCGTGCTGCACGGCTAGGCATCGGCCCTACCGGTTGATGCCGGGCTTGATGCACCTTAACAATCGAGCAGGAGGCAGACGTGACAGCGATTCTCTGGATCGTGCTTGGTCTGGTGCTCGGTGGCGCTGCAGGCGTTGTGCTGGGTATGCGGCATGTCAATCGTAATTTGAACATGCATAGTCAGCAAAAAGCCACCGAAGCCAGGCTTGTTTTAGAAGAAGCGCGATCCCAGCACAAGGAGATCTTGCTTCAAGCGAAAGATGACGCGCTACGCATTCGTAACGAGGCAGAGGCCGAGTTGCGCGAGTCGCGCCAAAGCTTGCAGAAGCAGGAAGAGCGCCTGCAACGCAAAGAGGAGAACATCGATCGGAAGCTTGAGGGGCTGGAGCGACGGGAACGTCAGATCCAGAGCCGCGAGCGTCAGATCGAGCAGCTCCACCAGGAGACAGAACGCCTCAAAAATCAGCAAGTCGCCGAGCTTGAACGAGTTTCGGCGCTGAGCCGTGAAGAGGCGCGCGAGATTATTCTTGCGGAGGTCGAGCGTGAGGCGCGCGACGACGCAGCCCGGCGTATTCGGGAGGTCGAGCAGTCTACGCGCGATGAGGCCGATAAGCTGGCGCGCAAGATCATCGGTCTGGCTATTCAGCGATGTGCGTCGGACTATGTGGCCGAGATGACCGTCAGCACGGTAAACCTTCCCAGTGAGGAGCTCAAGGGCCGCATTATTGGTCGTGAAGGCCGTAACATTCGTGCGTTTGAGCAAATCACCGGTGTCGATATTATCGTCGATGACACGCCTGAAGCCGTGACTCTCTCGTGCCACGATCCGGTGCGTCGCGAGGTGGCACGGGTGGCGCTCACCAAGTTGCTCAAAGATGGGCGCATCCACCCATCACGGATCGAAGAACTGGTGCAAAAAACCCAGGTCGAGATCGATCAGTTGATGCGCGAAGAGGGCGAACGGGTGGCCTATGAGGCGAATGTGCAGGGTTTGCACCCCGATCTGATCAAGTTGCTCGGGCGGCTCAAGTACCGCACGAGCTACGGGCAAAATGTGCTTCAGCACTCACTAGAGTGCTCACTGCTCGCCGCACATATGGCGGCTGAGATGGGAGCGAATATTACCATCGCCAAAACTGCCGCATTACTGCACGATATTGGTAAGGCGGTAGACCATGAGGTGCAAGGTCCACATGCGATGATCGGGGCCGACATCGCACGTCGCCTTGGGCGCTCTCCGGCGATCGTGCATGCGATCGGTGCTCATCACTACGATGAGGAACCGCAGACGGTCGAGGCTTTTCTGGTGATCGCCGCCGATGCGATCTCCGGCGCACGGCCCGGCGCGCGTCGTGAAACGCTTGATCTCTATATCAAGCGGCTCGAAGCGCTCGAGACGGTGGCAACTTCGTTTAACGGAGTGCAGCGCGCCTTTGCAGTGCAGGCCGGGCGCGAGGTGCGTGTTATGGTGCAACCCGATCAGGTCGATGATCTGGCGAGTATTCACCTTGCACGCGATGTGGCGAAAAAGATCGAAGAGAGCCTGCAGTACCCCGGTCAGATCAAGGTAACCGTGATCCGCGAAATGCGCTCCGTCGACTATGCGCGCTAGACAAGCGGCTAGTGGCAGATCTGACAAATGATGGTACAATACGTGTTAGTACTCTAGTACTAACGCTAAGCTGGGTATCTCGCTCTCTGGGGCAGGAGGGCAGTTCGAGAGGGCGGAGCAATCCGCCCTCTCAGTTACTCACTTCAGCGTGGGCGGCGGGCCGGGTATTCGGTCGAACCACCACAACATTACAGGAGGAAGCCGTATGAACCTTGCCACTCTGCCTGATGATATGGATACCCCATCGACCAACCTACCCACAAACGCAGAGGAGGATCGTATGACCAACGGCCAACCACTGGCCCGCGCTGTCGGGGCCGGTACTACCCACGAAGTAGAGTCGCAGCGCTCGGCGGAGGTGCTCAAAGTGTCCACCCGCTCGCGCCCAAGTGCTGTGGCCGGCGCTATCGCCGGTGTCATCCGCGAAAACGGGATGGCCGAGGTTCAATCTATCGGTGCCGGTGCCACGAACCAGGCGATCAAGGCGGTCGCTATTGCCCGCAGCTACCTCAACGAAGAGGGCGTCGATATCGTCTGTATTCCGTCGTTTATCGATGTTGCGATCGACGATGAAGAGCGCACCGCGATCCGCCTGCTCATCGAGCGCCGCCCTTAATCTGCTTGCGCATCCCTGGCGTATTCACCGGCTCTCACTAGGTTCTAGTGAGAGTCTTTTATTGCTTACATAAAGATAGGCAGTGTAGCAGCAAAATTGCTACACTGCCTATCCCTTGTTCTGATGAAGCATACTCTTACCACGTGCTCGAAGTCATACCACGATCACGTCCCTGCGCTGCTCAGCACGACCTCGCGCGCCTCTGCCCCGTGCTGCTAGCGCTGACCAGCCGCATCAGATCGAAGGCAAGGTTATATGGGCATACCAAGCAAAAAGTGCTCGAATGGTCGTTTATTGCTTTGTACAGTCTTATCGCAAGCTAAACAGGCCCCATGCAGGAGCACGCTATGTCGAAAGATACGATCTTGCTCGTCGAAGACGATGTCTGGATCGCTCGCTTGCTCGATGTCTATCTGAGCGAGCGTGGCTATCGCGTGGTCTCCGTCAGTCGCGGCCAGCAGGCGCTGGATTATTGTCGCGAAACGCCGCCCGATCTTATCGTGCTCGACATTCGTCTGCCCGATATGACTGGTTACGATGTTGGCATCGCGCTTCGCGCTGATCCGCAAACCCAGAATATTCCGATCGTCGTGCTGACAGCTTATAGCGAGAAACAAGATCGGATGACGGCGCTCGATGTGGTACAGGCCGATTATTTTCTGCCCAAGCCCTTCGATATCGAGGAAGTTCACGCTATCATCCGCAACCAGCTCTCAGACAACCGCCGCAAAGGGCATTATCATCCGATCACAAATCTGCCGACGGGCGATCTAGTCAACGAACAGCTCCGCGCGATGCTCTCCAACGAGGGCTGGACGCTGGCACTTATTCGGATCAACGGCTTTGAGAGTTTTACCCAGCTCTACGGTGTGGTGGTCGGGGAGAATGTGCTCAAATTCAGCGCGCTGCTTTTGCTCGATGCAGTGCGTACACACGATGGTGCCGATGACTTTGTCGGCCAGATGATCGTTGGTGCCTATTTTCTCATCGTCTCCACACCCGATCGCATCGAGCGCATCACGCGCGACCTTAGCCAGCGCTTCGATAAAGATATTAAGCTACACTACGACTATCGCGACCGGATCGAGGGCAAGTTTTCACCGATGTCGCTCTCGGTTGCGGTGCTTTCAAGCGCCGATGGCCCCTTCCGCGACATCCGCGAGCTCACCGAGGTCGCCGAGAGCCGCCTGCATACCCAGCGAAGTCAGTCGCGCCCATAAGCGCAGGGTGTTGCATGCTGCGCTTATGGGTGCGTCTCAACTCACAACCCCCAGCCCTTCAATTCCCCAATCCAGCGATGGCTAGTCAAATCCATATGCACTGGCGTGACGCTGACGAAGCCGGCGGCGATGGCGGCGACGTCGCTGTCGTCATCGCCGTGATCTTCCGGCTCAGCGCCGCCGATCCAATAGTAGGGTCGCCCTCGCGGGTCTTGACGCACCACTAGTTCGTCGCGATAGATACGTTTACCGAGCGCCGCAATGCGTATGCCATGTACTCCGTCGGGGTTGCGGGCTGGCACATTTACATTTAACAAGATGTCGGCAGAGAGGCCGTTGTCTTGGGCTGCGGCAACGATCTTCCTCACCGCCTGCTGCGCAGCCCGGAAATCCCAGGGGCTATCTTTGGCCGGGTATTGCGAGACGGCGATGCCCGGTACACCATAGACAACCGCCTCCATCGCCGCAGCTACCGTTCCACTGTAGGTGAGGTCTGAACCTAAATTCGCCCCCAGGTTGATGCCGGAGACGACGAGATCGGGCTTGCGTGGCAGCAGCCCCATAATCGCTAGCGCCACGCAGTCGGCGGGCGTGCCATCGCAGGTGATAGCAGCGCTGCCGTCGGCGAGCTCGACATCCCAGGCGCGCAGCGGGTCGAAGAGTTTGCGGTAATGGCCGGCAGCGCTCCAATTGCGGTCGGGCGCGACCACCGTTGTCTCGCCGAGTGGTGCCAAGGCCTGACGTAGTGCGAGCAGCCCCGGGCTCTGCACGCCATCGTCGTTGGTGATAAGAATATACATAATGAGATAAAGTAAAGGTAGTATCCAGGGTTGTTGCGCAGCAACAACCCTGGATACTACTATCCTACTCTTTCGGCAGATCTAGGTCGCTCAGGCGCACGGTTTTACGCGTGCCGAATTTAATCGTCTTCTGGCCTTCGCTAGAGAGCTGCCCGCTCTGCTCCAGATTCTCGACCTCTTTCTGCATCGTCCCGGCCAACTCTACCTCGCCCTGGTTGAGCAGCCGCGTTACCGCGCTCTTCAACTTCTGCGTCGCCCCTGCTACGTCGCCGGCTTGCAGATCTTGCAGCGCGCGCGTTTGCAGCTTAAAGGCGCTCACTTTCTCGACGATGTTCATCACATTCGGGTTAACCTGGTTGAGCTGGCCTTGATCGCCGGTAAACGTTAATAGTACATCGACGCGCTCTTTGGCGTTGCTAAGGCCAAGTGCCGGTACATCGAAGCTGATCTCGGCCTGACCCACACGATACTGGCCCACGGGCGCGGGTCGACGAGGAATTCGATCAGCAAGGTGCGGCCCTGGCCAGTCTCGAGTTCGCCAAGCGGCACACTCACATCGCGGTCGGAGATCGGGCGGTAGCCCATGTTGTTGATCAGCGGGATAACCTGCCAAACTGCGCGTGGTGTAACGCCCTGTACAAGCCGCAAATTCAGCGTCGTGTTCTGAATAGCGGTATTTTGCGCGCGCTGCACCGTATTCTGAAAAAACTCCGTGATCTCGTCAGGGCGGGCAATATAGTCGGCTGTGCCGCCGGAGCGGTTCGCCATCTCGATCAGCAGATCTTCATTCCAATCATTGCCGACGCCGAGTGCAGTGATCGGCACGCCGACGCGTGCGGCGTCTTCAGCGCGCAACAGGCACTCGTTCTCGTTCTCGGTCTGCCCGTCGGTGAGCAGAACAAGACGGCGAATAGCATTGCCACGATCCTTCTGGATCTCGCGTAAGCCTTTTTCGACAGCCGGGGCGATTTTCGTCCCGCCAGCGTCGCGAATGCGCGCGACCCGCTCCTGGAGTTCGCGGCGGTTCTCCACCGGGCCGGCCGGGATGAGCACCTCGGTGCGATGGTCGAAAATGACCACCGATGCAACATCCTGATTATCGAGCATGTCGAGGGCCATATGGGTAGCGCGGCGCACGCGCTCGATCTTATCGCCCTTCATCGAGCCGCTGCGGTCGAGCACAAAACTCACATTGACCGGCATACGAACCTGGGCGACGACCTGCGAAGGCTGCACTTCGAGCAGCAGATACGCCACCTGGGTGGTGTTGGTTGCAGCGAGGAAGGGGCGCGCCAGCGTCGCCCGCAAGCTTACTTCACTGGCCATCGGTGTCTCTCCTTCAACTAGACAGCACTAAGCTCTACACGCTGAATCAGCACTTTATCAACGCGCAGCCCATCCATATCGACCACTTCGAATTTCCAATCTTGCCACTGTACATATTCGCCGACGTTGGGGATATGGCCGATCAGGCTGATCACAAAACCGGCCAGCGTATCGAAGCGGTACGTTTGCTCGCCCGGCAGTTCATCTACCTTGAGCAGGGTACGAACTTCGTCGATCGGCAGCACGCCGTCTACGAGCAGTGAGCCATCCTCACGCCGAATGATCGCCGGATCATCGAGTTCATCGTACTCATCGGGGATCTCGCCGACGATTTCCTCCAGCACATCTTCGAGCGTCACCACGCCCTCAATACCACCAAGCTCGCTGACCACCAGCGCCATGTGGCGCTGACTTTTGCGAAAGAGCGGTAGCAACGCCATCGCCTGACTGTTCTCCGGTACATACAGCGGCGGTGACATCGCCTGACGTACCTTCGCCTCGCGCCCTTCCGTCTGGTACAGTTTCAGCATATCGCGGACATGGACCATACCGATGATCTGATCGGGCTCTTTTTATACACCGGGAACCGTGAAAAGCCGCTTTCGATCAGATCGGGCATCACCTCGCCCAATGTCGCATCAGCTTCAAGCATATAGACATCACGGCGCGGCGTCATGATATTGCGTACAGCGCGATCGGTGGCGAGAAACAGGCGCTCGATGATCTGCTGTTCGTGTGGCTCGACTTCGCCGCCCTCGGCACCCTCGCGTACCATCTGGCGGATATCCTCTTCCGTCACGCGCTCTTCCGGGACATTACTCTGCCCAAGCAGCCGCAGTATCAACTGGGTTGAGATGCTTAACAGCCAGATCACGGGGCTGCTGAAACGGGCGATCACGGTCATCGGAATAGCCATTGCCCGGGCGATACCTTCGGCGTTCTGCAAGGCCAGCCGTTTTGGCACCAGCTCTCCGATGACCAGCGAAAGATAGGTGATGATCAGCACCACAATGGTCAACGCGAGGCTTGGCGCATATGGTGCCAGCAGCGGAATGGTGCTGAGCGGCCCCACCAATAGATTTGCCAGGCTCGCACCGCCAAAGACACCGGTGAGTGTGCCGATGAGGGTGATGCCGATCTGTACTGAGGAAAGAAACCGATTGGGATCTTCTTGCAGCTTGAGCGCCGCTATCGCACCAGCATCACCGTCCTCGGCCCGCTGTTGAAGACGACCTCTGCGCGCTGAGACGACCGCGAGCTCGGTGCCGGAGAAAATACCATTTGCCAAAATCAGCGCGAGCAGGATAACGATTTCTATCATATCAGTTGTGAAAGAGGTGCGGTTATCGGCTGTGCGCAGCTCTGCCGCACGCACAGCCGATGACCGTCCTTTCCTACGACTCACCTTCTATACGAAGATTGTGCAACGCAAGTTGCATTTATACAAAGTGCGCAATACGCAAAAAGTCTTCAACCGCGAGCGACGCACCCCCGACCAGCGCACCATCGATATCGAGCTGTGCCATCAGTTCATCGACATTGTCGGGCTTGACGCTGCCGCCATATTGAATGCGCAGTGCTGCGGCGACAGTATCGCCAAATAGTCCCACCAGTGTAGCGCGAATAGCGGCGTGCATAGCCTGCGCATCGGCGGCAGTGGCGGTATCACCAGTGCCGATCGCCCAGATCGGCTCGTAGGCAATAACGATCTTCTCCATCTGTGCAGCGTCAAGCCCAGCCAGACCAGCACGAACCTGAGCGGTCACCACCGTCTCGGCCTCGCCGCCATCGCGCTGCGGCTTGCTCTCGCCGACGCACAAGATCGACTTGAGGCCATGGCCGAGCGCGGCAACGATCTTCTTATTAACAATCGCGTCGTTATCGCCAAAATGCTGGCGGCGCTCGCTATGCCCGATAATTACGTAGCGACAACCGAGATCCTTCAGCATCAGCGGCGAAATTGCGCCGGTGTACGCACCTTTCTCAGCGTAGAACACGTCTTGTGCGCCGAGCGCCAGTGGTGTTGCTTCCAGCAGCGGGGCTAGTGTCGCCAGCGCGGTGTACGGCGGGCAGACCAATACCTCGCGGTCGCTCACATCGCCGAGCCCGGCAATACACGCTCGCGCCCACTCGACCGACTCCGCGACCGTCTTGTTCATCTTCCAGTTCCCGGCGATCAGTGGCGTGCGCATTGTGAGTATCTCCTTCTCGCTAGAGGGCGAAGAGCACAGAACGAAAAGCATCATATAGTGCGCATCGTGTGCGGCGCTCACTGCTCACTGCTCTCCGCGCTGGGCTCTTCAAAATCCTGGCATAAAGCCGCTCCGCGGCAACACAAAAGTCAGAAAGATGCCAATAGCGACTGTAACCGCAAAAACGCGCCAGTCCCAGTTGAGCACTTTAGCACCGTCGAAAGGGCCAGCGGGGATCATGTTAAACAGGCCGATCCAGGCGTTGATGGTGTAAGCTTGTGTAAAAACAAAGCTGAGCGGGATGTTGAGCGGCAATAAAATATCGTTTGGGGTAACATAGAACAGGCCGAGGCAAAGCACAGCGATAACCATGTTGATGGCCGGGCCAGCGAGCGCGATCAAGCCGCTCTGGCGCGGTGTGAGATAGCCACGATGCCAGACAGCCCCGGGTGCAGCGATAAACCAGCCGGTAAAGGCCAACACGATCGAGATCAGCAGCCAGCCGTTATTGGCGATAAAATGCGCCTCTGCGCCGTAATTGCGCGCCACCACACGATGTGCCAGTTCGTGCGCTACAAAAGCGATGCCACAAGTGAGCGCGGCGACAAAAAGAAAACTTGGAAAAAATGCGGTAAGTACCGCGCCACCCGACATCGCTACCGCGTAGGCTAACGAAGTACCGACCCAGGCCTTCGTCAACTCTACATTATCGTTGCGGCCACGTAGCGAGACATCGTCGCTCGGCATCGAAAAAATATCGCGCACAAAAAAACTCCTTCTTAGTCGTTCCAGGCCTGTTCGCCAATCAACGGCACAAACCGTACTCCGCCGAGTTTTTGCGTCTGGAAGCTATTGCCCTGACGGCTGACGCGCAATAGTTCCTGCTCACCGCGCTTACCGACGGAATCACTAGCCGCCCGCCCTCGGCTAGTTGTGCCAGGAGCGCCTGCGGCACCCACGGCGCGGCGGCAGCCACGCTGATCGCGTCGAATGGAGCGTATTCCGTCAGGCCTAGCGTACCATCGCCAAGCACCACGGTGACACGCTGATAGCCCAGGGCGGCAAGCCGCTCGCGCGCATGCTCGGCTAAATGTGCGTCGCGCTCCATTGTATAGACCTGTGCGCCAAGCTCGCTCAGCACAGCAGCAGAGTAGCCGGAACCAGAACCGATCTCGAGCACCCGCTCGTCGGCCTTAAGCTGCAAGGCCTGCGCCATCAGCGCCACGATAAAAGGCTGTGAGATCGTCTGCCCGCTGGCGAGCGGCAGCGCCTGATCGCTATACGCCTGATCGGCGAGTGTACCCGGCAGGAAGAGATGACGGGGAACAGCAGCCATGGCACGCAGAACACGACGGTCGCGGATACCGCGCCGCAGCAACTGGGTCTGGACCATCCTGTTGCGTTGATCGTCCATGTCGCTGCATTGTAGCATAAGACGGGTTCAAGGAAGAGTCGCTGGCGAGGCAGTTTAGGCGCACCGCCCCTACCAGTAGTGGCTGCACCGTCCCAAACCCGGCGCTTACCGGTGCATAACCGAAGTATAACGCTGCGCGGCTTGTAGCGATGCTACACTTCTACATACGAACATCATCGTACTACACCGACGGAGCACACCATGAACCCCATAGCTGCCACACAGCCCAGCCTCGCCCATCCACTGATCGAACGCGCCGCGGATGTCTTACGCGCGCTGGCGCTGGATGAAGGTCTGAAGGCGCTGTATTGCCGGCGATGCGACGCTG